>JBILRS010000098.1:0-3623 GCA_044372535.1 Rhodoluna sp. | reverse complement strand
GTCAACGTTGGCTGCGATCAGAGTGACTTGCGCTCCAGAGCGCTGGGCTGCAAGCGCGACCGCAATTCCCTGCTTACCTGATGAGTGGTTTCCGATGAAACGCACCGGGTCAATTGCCTCGCGAGTGCCGCCCGCGGTGACGACCACTTTCTTGCCACTTAGTGATCCGGATGAGGTGATTGCCCCGAGAATGTCGGCCGTGTCGGCGAGTCTGCCAACCCCCGAGTCTGAGCCTGTGAGTCGACCAACGCCGGGCTCAACGAACTCCACACCTCTCGCCTTAAGGGTCGAGACGTTTGCTTCGGTGGCCTGATTGAACCACATCTCCGTGTGCATTGCGGGGGCGACAACTATTCGGCCGGTCGAGGCCAGGATCACATTTCCAAGTAGGTCGTCGGCAAGGCCCGAAGCTGTTCGGGCCAGAAAACTAGCCGTTGCCGGGGCTACGACTATGACGTCGGCCCACTGGGCTAGTTCGATGTGTTTGACCGACTCGACGTCGGTGTAAAGGTCTGAATCCACAACATTATGTGAAAGTGCCTCGAGTGTGGTCGCGCCAATAAAACGCAACGCATTTTGAGTGGGAAGAACTCTAACTTCGTGCCCGAGCTCGGTAAGCCCGCGGATTAGCTCAGCCGCTTTGTAGGCAGCAATACCGCCCGTAACGCCGAGCAGGACTTTCATGGCTATTCGGCCGGAGTGACCTGAAGCTTGGTCTGGTCGATCTCGTGCAGAGCGATGGTCAGGGGCTTCTCTTCAGGGAAGGTGTCGACAAGTGGGCCAACGTTGTTGAATAGGCTGCCGTCTTGAAGTGCCGAGTAGTACTCGTTGATCTGACGGGCACGCTTCGAAGCAACCATCACGAGTGCGTACTTGGAGTCAACCTCGCGAAGTAGGTTGTCGATTGATGGTGAAACAATACCCTCGAGCTTTTCAGACATTTCATACCTTTGATTAGTTTGGCGCTTGAAGAAAACTAGGCCTGCATCAATTCTAAGACCTCGTGGGCA
Source organism: Rhodoluna sp. (assembly GCA_044372535.1). Taxonomy (GTDB): domain Bacteria; phylum Actinomycetota; class Actinomycetes; order Actinomycetales; family Microbacteriaceae; genus Rhodoluna. Next base: position 2,613 of record JBILRS010000098.1, on the reverse strand, counting down.
CATCTAGCCACTTGGTCGTTGATAACCACGTGGTCGAACTCGCTTTGTGCCTCAAGTTCGACTTTTGCAGTTGCCAACCTCACTTGCTGCTCGTCGGCAGATTCGGTGCCTCTCCCCTGCAGTCGCGCAACCAATTCGTCCCAGTTTGGTGGTGCGATAAAGATCAACTTCGCCTCTGGCATTGACTTCCGCACCTGCCGCGCGCCTTGAATGTCGATCTCAAGAATCACCTGGAGTCCCGCGTTTATAGCGTTTTCAACCGGTTGCCTAGGTGTTCCGTACTGATGTTGCCCATGAACTTTGGCGTGCTCAAGCATCTGGCCGGTCTCGACCAGCAGGTCGAATTCGTCAGGGGTCAGGAAGAAGTAGTCGACGCCGTCGACCTCGCCCGGTCGAGGTTCTCTCGTCGTTGCCGAAACCGAGAGGTGAAGATCTTTGAAGTGTTCGAGCAGGTAGCGCACGACGGTGCCCTTGCCAACCGCCGTTGGGCCCGAAATTACCGAGAGTCCGCTCATGTGTCCAGCCTAGGCTAGGCCCTTCGCCAGCTGGAGCTTGTGGGCATCTATAGCTTTGGCAACACCGCCGGCACCGTTTTCGGCGACGGAACGGCTGACCGAGGCAATGACTGTGTTCTTCGCATCGCCAAAAAGCCTGCTGAGCTCGGAGAGCTCCGCTCCCTGTGCTCCAAAACCTGGTGCGAGGATCGGCGTCTTGACGGCCTGTTGGGCCTCTAGGTCAAGCCCGAACCTTGAAAGATTTAGCGTCGCGCCGATAACCGCACCTATTGAACCCAGGGTGTCACCGGGGCCGGCGGCAATCTGATTGAGTTTTCCGATTGCTTCAAATTGCTCGCGCGCAAGCGGTTGTTGCACCGAAACGCCTTCGGGGTTAGATGTTGCTACCAGCGAAAACAGTCCCTTGCCACGTTCAAAGTAAGGCGCCATTTTCGCAAGGTAAACGTCAGCGCCCAAGTAAGGAGAGACCGTCAGGGCGTCGGCGAAGAACGGCGAGGACTTTCCGAGCCAGGCGTCCAAGTAGGCGTCCATCGTTGAACCGATGTCTCCGCGCTTGGCATCGGCGATCACAACCAGCCCTGCGTCGCGAGCTTCCCTAGTTAGTTGCTCGAGAACGGCAAAGCCAGCCGAGCCGTGACGCTCAAAGAAGGCTACCTGTGGCTTCACGATTCCGATTCTTCCGCTAGAAGCCTCGATTATCGCGCGTCCGAAGCTAAGCAGCGAAGCTGGGCTGTCGTTTAGGCCCCACGAGTCAAGAAGCGAGGCGTGCGGGTCGATACCTACGCAGAGCTGGCCGTAGTTTTCGAACGCCGTCGAAAGCTGTGCTCCAAAAGACTTAGGCAATGGCCGCCGCCCTCTCTCTTGCGTGTTCTTGCAGAGTTTTTACCTTGAATGGGCCAGCTTTGACGACTTCGAATGAACCGATGGCCGCACTCAGTTGAGCAATCGTGGTGAAGATAGCTTTGTCTGCGGCGGTAGTTGCCGCTCTGATCTCGTAGCCGTCTTTTCTTGCGTTTGAGCCGCTCGGAGTATTGACTACAACGTCGACCATTCCGGCATTGATCAGCTCCACGATCGAAGGACCTTCGGCGACAGCGAGGTCTTGGCTGTGCTTGCGAACCACTTCGACTCGAATACCGTGGCGAAGCAAAATCTCTGCCGTGCCGCTGGTCGCGATGATCTTGTACCCGAGCTGTTCGAGCCTGCGCACTGGCAACACGAGCTGTGGCTTGTCTCTGTCGGCAACCGAGATGAAGATGGTTCCACTGGTCGGCAATGCACTACCGGCCGCAGCCTGACTCTTGGCAAATGCGGTCGGGAAGTCGACGTCGATGCCCATGACCTCCCCTGTGGAGCGCATTTCAGGGCCAAGCAAGCTGTCGATGAATCTGCCGTCCTTGGTCGCGAATCGCTTGAACGGAAGCACAGCCTCTTTGACCGAAATTGCGCCTCCAGCAGGAATGTAGGTTCCATCTCTTCTCGGCAGGTGTCCGGCGTTGATTAGCGACTCGATTGAGTTGCCGACCATGACTAGCGACGCAGCCTTCGCTAGCGTGATACCGAGAGCCTTGGACACGAACGGTACGGTTCGAGAAGCGCGCGGGTTGGCCTCCAAGACGTAGAGAACGTCATTGGCCATCGCGAATTGCACATTGATGAGGCCCCTTACACCGATGCCCTTGGCAATTTGCTCGGTTGCTGACCTGACGCGCTCGATTTGACCAGCCGACATGGTTATTGGAGGCAGTGTGCAAGATGAATCTCCCGAGTGAATTCCGGCTTCTTCGATGTGCTCCATGACTCCGCCAACATACAGTTGCGTGCCGTCGTATAGAGCGTCGATGTCTATCTCGATGGCGTCGTCCAAGAATCTGTCGACTAGCAGTGGGTGGTTTGGCCCAACGATTCCTTGGTCTTTGATTCGGTCAAAGTAGCCAACGAGCGCCTTCTGGTCGTAAACGATTTCCATTCCGCGCCCACCGAGCACAAATGAAGGTCTGACAAGCACTGGGTAACCGATGCGAGCGGCGATTTCGATTGCTCCGTCAAGTTCGACCGCGGTGCCGTTGGCAGGCGCGAGAAGACCCGCCGCGTCGAG
>JBILRS010000080.1:0-5690 GCA_044372535.1 Rhodoluna sp. | reverse complement strand
ACTGACCTCGCTCCTCGGCAGAATCAATCGCTTCTGGAGTTGTGCCCAGGATAGGAACGCCGGCCTCCTTGAGACCCTTAGCCAGCCCCAGAGCCGTTTGCCCACCGAGTTGCACAACAACGCCGACCAGTTCGCCTGAACCGCTCTCTGCGTGGATCACCTCTAGAACATCCTCCAGCGTCAACGGTTCAAAGTAGAGCCTGTCTGAAGTGTCGTAGTCGGTCGAAACGGTCTCGGGGTTGCAGTTGATCATGATTGTTTCGTAGCCGGCGTCAGACAGCGCGAACGATGCGTGCACACAGGAGTAGTCGAATTCGATTCCCTGCCCAATGCGGTTTGGTCCCGAGCCCAGAATCACTACCTTCTTGCGGCTAGAAGGTATCACCTCTGTCTCAGATTCGTAGGTGCTGTAGTGATACGGGGTTAGTGCCGGGAACTCCCCCGCGCAGGTGTCCACGGTTTTGTAGACCGGACGGAGCCCAAGTGCGTAGCGTGTGCTTCGGACCTCAGCTTCGGAAACACCGCGAATGGCGCCAATCTGTGCGTCGCTGAAGCCGTGATCCTTGGCCAGCTTTAGCAGCTCGAAGTCCAGTGCTGCTGAGCTTCGGATGCTCTCAGCAACCTCGTTGATTAGGACAATCTGATCGATAAACCAAGGGTCGATCTTTGTAGCTTCAAAGGCTTCCTCGATGGTTGCGCCTGCTCGAAGGGCCTGCTGCAACGTCACGATGCGGCCATCGGTCGGAACTCGGCTGGTTTCTAGTAGAGCATTCTTGTCGCCCACCGAGCCTTCCCAGTGAAACGATGAACCGCGACGTTCGAGACTGCGAAGCGCCTTCTGTAGCGCTTGCGAGTAGTTTCTACCAATAGCCATAGCTTCACCAACCGACTTCATGGTTGTTGTCAGGGTTGCGTCGGCGGCTGGGAACTTCTCAAAGGCGAAGCGCGGAACCTTGACGACAACGTAGTCGAGAGTTGGCTCGAACGAGGCAGGGGTAACCTTCGTGATGTCGTTCGGGATCTCGTCAAGCGTGTAGCCGATGGCTAATTTCGCCGCAATCTTGGCGATCGGGAAGCCCGTTGCCTTCGATGCCAGCGCAGAAGACCTACTGACGCGCGGGTTCATCTCGATGACGATGATTCGGCCATCTGCCGGGTCGATTGCGAATTGGATGTTGCAGCCGCCAGTGTCAACGCCGACATCGCGGATGATTTGGATCCCAATGTCGCGCATGTTCTGAAATTCTCTGTCAGTCAGAGTTAGTGCCGGCGCAACGGTGATCGAGTCACCCGTGTGCACTCCGACCGGGTCAACATTCTCGATTGAGCAGACGACAACGCAGTTGTCGTTGGTGTCACGCATCAGCTCTAGTTCATATTCCTTCCAGCCGAGAATGCTCTCCTCGAGCAGCACTTCAGTGGTTGGGCTAGCGTGCAGGCCGGCCCCGCCGATTCTGCGAAGGTCCTCCTCGTTGTAGGCGAAACCAGAACCGAGGCCTCCCATGGTGAACGAAGGTCTGACAACTAGTGGGTAGCCGAGTTTCTCGGCGCCAGCCAGGAGGTCGTCGATGCTTCCGCAGATAACCGACTTTGCTACATCGGCACCGGCGTCAAGAACCAATTGCTTGAAGATCTGTCGGTCTTCACCCTTCTTGATTGCTTCTACCTTTGCGCCGATTAGCTCAACGCCGTACTTCTCAAGAATTCCCTGCTCGTGCAGAGCCATGGCTGCGTTCAGTGCGGTCTGTCCACCAAGGGTTGGCAAGATCGCATCCGGCTTCTCTTTCTGAATAATTGCCTCGATTACTTCAGGCGTAATCGGTTCAACGTAGGTGGCGTCGGCAAAGTCCGGGTCGGTCATGATGGTGGCCGGGTTCGAGTTCACCAGAATGACTCGGATTCCCTCTTCGCGAAGCACGCGGCAGGCCTGAGTGCCCGAGTAGTCAAACTCGCAGGCTTGACCGATCACAATCGGGCCGGACCCGATTACTAGAACGCTTTTGATGTCTGTTCTCTTCGGCATTCTTAGGCCTCTCGGGTTGTCTTGATTAGATCAATGAGTCGATCGAACAGGTAGTTCGAATCGTGCGGGCCAGCGGCCGCTTCGGGGTGGTACTGAACCGAATAGGCGGGTATGTCCAGGCAGGTCAGACCCTCGACCACATCGTCGTTTAGTGAAACGTGGCTCACCATAACGCGGCCGAACCCAGCCGGTGAATCGACCTCTGGTCCGCCGTCAACCTTGACCGCGAAGCCGTGGTTGTGGGCAGTTACTTCAACTTTGCCCGTGGTTCTGTCCATCACAGGCTGGTTGATTCCGCGGTGACCGAAGGCTAGCTTGTAGGTGCCAAAACCAAGCGCGCGGCCGAGCAGTTGGTTTCCGAAGCAGATTCCGAAGAACGGCTTACCCGACTTAAGAACTTCTCGAAGGACCTGCACTTGCCCCTCTGCTGTCTCAGGGTCACCCGGTCCGTTTGAGTAAAACACCGCGTCCGGATTTTCGGACAACAGCTCCTCGCTGGTGGCGGCGGCCGGGTAGACCAGAACTTCGAGACCGCGAGCGGTCATGTTTTCGATTGTCGAGGTTTTGATGCCGAGGTCGAGAATGGCAACCTTGCCAAATTGGTCACCCTCTGCGGCAACTCGGTAGAGAGCTTTGGTAGAGACGACATCGCTAAGCGATAAACCTGCCATCTGTCTCGCTGCTCGAACTGAAGCGATGAGTTCGTCGAGCGGAGCCAGCGCCGAAGCTCCCGAGAAGATTCCGGCTCGCATGACACCGGCCGAGCGGAGGTGTCTGGTGAGTGCGCGGGTATCGATGCCCTTGATCGAGACGATGCCGTATTTGACCAGTTCGTCATCAAGCGAACCCTCGGCTCTGAAGTTCGAAACAACTCTACTTGCGTCTCGCACCACGTAGCCGGAAACCCAGATTCGCGCTGACTCTTCGTCTCTCGAGTTGACGCCGGTGTTACCGATGTGCGGTGCTGTCTGAACGACGATTTGACCAGCGTACGAAGGGTCGGTGAGAGTCTCCTGGTAGCCCGTCATACCGGTGGCGAAAACAATCTCGCCAAGGGTTGAACCTTCGGAACCGTAGGAGTCCCCAGTAAAGACTTTGCCGTCCTCGAGAACGAGTATTGCTGTACTCACGCTTTGCCTCTTTCAACTAGGTTGCCGTCGCGAACGGTGAATTCGCCGCGGAAAATCGTGTGGACCACTGCGCCAGGGAGGGTCATGCCCTCGTATGGTTGGTTGGCGCTCTTTGAGGCGCCCCCGCCGACAATCGTTCGTTTGGCAGCAGGGTCAATCAGAGCGATGTTTGCCAGCTCACCGGCGGCGATTTGGCCGCCTTGACCCGGTAAGCCAGAAATCTCTGCGGGCTTTGTTGACATCACCTCGACGAATCGAGTCCAACTGCTCTGACCTGAATCGATCAGCACTGATTGGGCGATTGAGGCGGCGGTCTCTAAACCGAGCATTCCGAACGCTGCAGCCGTCCATTCGCAGTCCTTGGACTCGTCCGGGTGCGGAGCGTGATCGGTTGCGACGATGTCGATTGTTCCGTCTACCAGAGCGGCTCTAAGTGCCTCGACGTCTTTAGCTGTGCGCAAAGGAGGATTCACCTTGTAAACCGAGTCGTAGCCTCTGGCTAGCTCATCTGTTAGCAGAAGGTGATGCGGTGTTACTTCCGCGGTTACCTTGATGCCGCGAGCCTTGGCCCAGCGAATTATCTCTACCGACCCGGAGGTCGAAAGGTGGCAGATGTGAATTCGGCTTCCAACCGCTTCGGCGAGTAGCACGTCTCTTGCGATGATCGCTTCCTCCGCGACAGCAGGCCAGCCAGCAAGACCAAGCTCTGCCGAAACTGTTCCCTCATTCATCTGCGAGTTCTCGGTCAGGCGAGGTTCCTGTGCGTGCTGAGCGATTACTCCCCCGAAATTCTTCACATAAGCCAAAGCTCTGCGCATTAGCAAGGGGTCGTGAACGCACTGTCCATCGTCGCTAAAAACTCGAACCTGAGCCTTTGAATCGGCCATGGCTCCCAATTCGGCGAGCTGCTCGCCCATGAGCCCTACCGTGACAGCGCCGATTGGCTGCACCTGCACATAGCCCGCTTCGTCACCGAGCGCTTTAACCTGCTCGACAACTCCCGCGGTGTCAGCAACCGGGTGCGTGTTTGCCATTGCGTGAACGGCCGTGTAGCCGCCCATCGCTGCCGCCATTGAGCCAGTTCTGACGGTTTCAGACTGTTCGTAACCAGGTTCGCGAAGGTGGGTGTGAAGGTCAACGAAGCCCGGTAGGGCGATCAGACCCTTGGCGTCGACAGGCTCACCGGAGGTTCCTTTGCCTACCGAGGTGATCACGCCACCAGACACCTCGATGTTTGCAGTTGTTCCGTCGGCTAGGGTTGCGCCGACAAGGGTGAAGTCACTCAATTTCCGAGCCTCCTGCTAGTAGGTGGTAAAGCACTGCCATACGGACGCTGACTCCGTTTGCAACCTGCGCCAGAATTACGGAATTCACAGAGTCTGCAGCTTTGGCGTCAATTTCGAGACCCCGGTTCATTGGGCCTGGATGCATGATCAGGGTATCGCTAGGTAGTTTTGCGAGCCGATCCCCGTTTAGCCCCCAGATTCGCGCGTATTCGCGCTCTGATGGGAAGAAACTGGCCGCCATGCGTTCGCTTTGCACCCTGAGCATCATGATGGCGTCGAAGTCTTGCTCGGCTATGGCTTGGTCTAGTGAGTAGTAGAAGCCAGCCGCCTGTGCGGCAAGTGCGCCGGGAAGTAGCGTTGCTGGGGCTATCAGATAGACCTCTGCGCCCAGAGTATTTAGTAGCAAGAGATTGCTTCGCGCGACTCTCGAGTGGGCGATGTCGCCGACTATTGCAACCTTCACTCCCGCAAGATCAGACCCCAACTTGTTTGCGCGGAGTTTTTGTCTGAGGGTGTATGCATCGAGCAGGGCCTGGGTCGGGTGTTCGTGCGTTCCATCACCAGCGTTGACGATGGCAGCTTGAATCCAGCCACTCTCTGCGAGCGTGTGCGCGGCTCCCGAGCCGGGGTGGCGAATGATTACGCCGTCTGCCCCCATTGCTTGTAGCGTTTGGGCGGTGTCTTTGAGGCTCTCACCCTTAGACACGCTCGAACCCTTGGCCGTGAAATTTATGACGTCGGCCGAAAGTCGCTTTGCCGCCACCTCGAAAGAGGTTCTAGTGCGTGTGCTGTCTTCGAAGAACAGGTTGACGACAGTCTTACCTCTCAGGGTTGGGAGCTTCTTGATGTCCCGTGAGTTGACCAGCTCCATCTGCACCGTGGTGTCAAGAATGGCGATTGCCTGTTCGCGATTCAGAGCTCCAGCGCTTAGTAGATGCTTCATCCCTCGATCACCACCGAGTTGTCGCTATCGGTTTCAGTCAACTGAACCTTGATCCGCTCAGCCAAGGACGTTGGCAGGTTCTTTCCCACGAAATCCGCCCGGATCGGCAGCTGTCTGTGACCGCGATCAATCAAGACGGCAAGTCGAACAGCTCTCGGCCTGCCGTAGTCGCCAAGCGCGTCCAAAGCGGCGCGAATGGTTCTTCCGCTGTAAAGCACGTCGTCTACCAGAACCACGACTTTGTCGTCGATTCCAGCTGTTGGGATCTCGGTCTCGGTGATCTCACGCGTTGGGTTGGCACCTAGATC
>JBILRS010000059.1:0-9348 GCA_044372535.1 Rhodoluna sp. | reverse complement strand
CCTAGACTCCGTGATGCACCTGGTGCTTCCAACCGTTGCATTGACTCTGGTTTCGTTTGCCGGCTACGTGCGCTTCTCAAGAGGCAGCCTTCTCGAGGTCTTGAACATGGACTACATCAGGACAGCTCGCGCGAAGGGTTTGACAGAGCGAACCGTCATTGTCCGTCACGGTATGCGAAACGCGATGTTGCCTCTGACGACCATCTTGGTCAATGACTTTGCCGGCGTTATCGGTGGTTCAATCATTACCGAGAGCATCTTCCAGTGGAAGGGTATGGGGTCGCTGTTCAACCAGGCGTTGAGAACATATGACCTGAACCTCCTAATGGGTGTCTTTATCATCGGCGCTGTCTTGACCGTAGTTGCCAACCTGGTTGCTGATCTCCTCTACGGAGTCGTCGACCCTCGTATTCGAATCAGAAAGTAGATCAAGATGTCTAATACCGAAAACGAAAAATTCGTTGAGAAGAATGAAAACGAGATTGCTCTAAAAGAGACCGCTGGCCTAAGCCAAGGCCAGATCATTATTCGTAGATTCGTTCGTCACAAGGCTGCAATGGGTTCACTCATTGGCCTGATCTTTATCATCTTGTTCAGCTTTTCTGCCTCGGGAATTCACCTAGGAAACTCCGATAACCCAATCACAGTCAAGGGTTGGTGGCCATACTCGATTGAAGATATCGACCCTGAAGGCTCTTTGGCCTCGATGTGTGAAAACGGAATCCCAGGCTGCCCGACAATGGACTTCGTGCCAGAGTTTATCGACGGTGATGGCATGGGCTTTGGTGCACACCCTCTCGGTATGGACCAGCTCGGTACCGACTACTTCGCTTTGGTAGCACGTGGCGCAGAGCAGTCCATCATGGTTATGTTCATCGTTGGTTTCCTCGGTCTCTTCATTGGCACCATTGTGGGAGCAATTGCTGGCTTCTACGGCGGAATCGTCGACGCCATACTCATGCGCGTAACCGACATTTTCTTGGTCACCCCGACAATCATCATCGGTGCGGTGATCGGTTTTAGGTTTGGAAACCTCGGTGTAGTACCGCTCGCTGTGATGCTCGGTTTCTTCGCCTGGATGGGCCTCGCTCGATTCGTTCGAACCGACTTCCTGACTTTGAGGGAACGAGAATTCGTTGATGCGGCGAGAGTCGCCGGCGCGAGCAATCGAAGGATCATCTTCAAGCACATCCTGCCAAACGCGATGGGTATCATCATCGTCGCAGGAACCCTGCTGATGTCTGGTGCAATTCTGATTGAATCCGCTCTGAGCTACCTCGGGTTTGGAGTCAAGGCGCCTGACGTTTCGCTTGGTTTGCTGATCAGCAAGTACCAAGACACCTTCAGCGTTGCTCCATTTTTGTTCTGGTGGCCGGGAATCTTCATCATCTCGATTGCTCTGTTCGTGAACTTCATCGGAGATGGCCTAAGAGACGCATTTGACCCTCGACAAAAGAAGAGGATCAGCCTGAAGGACCGAATCAAGTCACGCCAGGTGAGAGTTCGTTCCTAATGAAGATTCTTGATTCTTTCGGTGATCATTTGATAGACGACACCACTGTCGCTGGTTGTGCTTTGGCTGACAGGAGCGAACTCGAGCTGGGTCTTTTCCGGTTGGAGAGCTTTGCCAACGGTCCAGCGCTGAACGCTTTCGCCGACCCAACGCTGTTTTCCGTTTGCGGGCGCCACGAAGACGCGAGTTTTGCGGCCGGAATGGTGCAGCAGGAGAGCCCACTTGGTTTCCAGTTTGGTGATGTCTCTGTAGGCGATCTCGATGGTTTTGAAGGGATTCACTACAACGAGGCTCAAATCGTTGAGAATCAACTTTGGTCTCACCCACAGAACGTAGGCAAGGGTTGCAAAGATTGCTCCCAGGCCAAGGTCGATCGCAAGCACGCTTCCCTTACTCGGGTAAGCAATGGCCTGTGTCAAGAACATAGCGTTCAGGGTGAAAGCGAAAATGGCCCAAGCCAGATTGCCCTTGGGGCGAAAGATTTGACCTTGCTTCATCCAACAATCATCGCATCTAATTCTTTTGATGGAACAGGAAACTAGTAATGAACAACTCGGTACTTAAGGTCACAAATTACAACGTTGATTTCTGGGTGGACGGCGTTTGGTATCCAGCCGCCATCGACATGAACTACGAAATTCAGCCCGGTAAGACTCTCGCAATCGTTGGCGAATCGGGTTCAGGTAAGTCTTCAAGCTCGATGGGTCTAATGGGGCTGCTGGCAAGCAACGCAAGAACCTCTGGAACCGTTGAGGTCAAAGGTGTCGACATGCTTGCCGCCAGCCCAGCCCTGGTCAGAAAGTATCGCGGTAAAGAAGTCGCCTACATCTTCCAGGAGCCGATGACCGCGCTGAACCCTGTTTACACGATCGGTTTTCAAATCGTGGAGACTCTTCGCAACCACTTCTCAATCACGCAAAAGGCAGCCAAGGAGCGTGCCGTTGAACTTTTGACTATGGTCGACATCCCGGAGCCCGAGGCTTCTTTCGACAAGTACCCTCACCAACTGTCTGGTGGTCAAAAGCAGCGAGCAATGATTGCTATCGCTCTTGCCTGTGACCCTGCACTTTTGATCGCTGACGAGCCAACCACGGCTCTAGACGTGACTGTTCAAGCCGAAATCTTGGACTTGATGCGCGACCTTCGCACAAAGCTAAACTCGGCTATTTTGTTGATTACCCACGACATGGGTGTTGTCGCAGACATGGCCGACGAAATCCTGGTTATGAAGGACGGCTTCACGGTCGAGCACGACACGGCCGATAACATCTTCAACCGCCCGCAGCACCCTTACACCAAGGAGCTGCTCGCGTCTGTGCCAAAGCTTGGTTCTGCACCGAGCCGTGCGCCAATCGCAAAGACTGCGAGTGAGCCTGTGCTGGCTTTGAGTGACGTGACCATCGAGTACCCGAAGCGTGGCCGTGTACCTGCTTTTACTGCGGCTAGGGACATAAACCTTGAAATCTACCCTGGCGAGATTCTGGGCCTAGTTGGTGAGTCCGGTTCGGGTAAAACCACGATCGGTCGCGCGGCTATTGGCCTTATTCCAGTCAAGAGCGGTTCTATCAAGGTAGTCGGGAAGGAAATCGCCGGGGCAAATCAAAAAGAGCTTCGCGAGATTCGCAAGCACACCGGAATCGTTTTCCAGGACCCTGCGTCTTCGCTCAACCCTCGACTTCCTATCGGTGAGAGCATCGGCGAGCCGCTGTTCCTCTCTGGCGACGCAAAGGGCGATGCCTTGAACCTCAGGGTCGAAGAGCTCCTCGACATGGTCGAACTACCTCGCGCTTACCGCAACCGTTACCCGCACGAACTTTCGGGCGGTCAGCGTCAGCGAGTCGGTATTGCTCGAGCCCTAGCGCTCAGCCCTGACATCATGATCGCTGACGAGCCAACCTCGGCTCTAGACGTATCGATTCAGGCGCGATTCCTCGACCTCCTTCAGGAACTCCAGGGCAAATTGAAGTTTGCCTGCTTGTTCATCAGCCACGACATTGCTGTGGTTGAGATCCTGGCGCACCGAATTGCAGTTATGCAGCACGGTTCGCTGGTTGAAGTTGGCGACCGCGACCAGATTCTGCGCTCACCTCAGAATGCCTACACGCAGATGCTGCTGTCAGCTGTTCCGATCCCGGATCCTGAACTCCAGCGCATCCGTCGTGAGGCTCGTCTCAAGAACAAGTAACCTTGATACCAGTTGGTTAAACCACTGGAGATTAGTTGAAACGTTTTTTGGTGGCGCTCATCGCGCTCAGTACATTCGCACTTTCGGGTTGCTCAGCAAACTTGAGCACTGTCCCGGGAACTGTCGTCAACGTCGCCGAAACAGCGACGATGGTGTCGCTCAACCCTGACGTAGCCACCACAGACTCGGCTCAACACCTCGCCGATGAAATCGCCAACCTCACCAGCGAAGGCTTTTACTACCTTGACGAAGCCGGCGCGCTCGTGCCGAACGAGCTTTTCGGCACAGTAACGGTTGACGCTCAAAACCCACTCACCGTCACCTATGAAATTGCTCAAGGCCTCAAGTGGTCTGATGGGCAACCGGTTGATTCGGCCGACTTGGTGCTTTCTTTCACCGCCGCCAAAGCTCCAGAGGGCTCGAACTTCCGATCGAGGCGAGCCGGTAACGGCCTCAAATATGCCAGTGTCAAGTCGATTGGTCTTCGCTCATTGACCCTCGAGTTCTCTCGGTCCGTCTCGGATTGGCGCACAGCCATGCCGGTATACGTGGCCGCCCACGCGGTGGCCGCACACGCCCTCGATGGAGTAGCTGCTAGTTCCGGCAAGTCAGCCGTAATTGAGGCGCTGCAGTCCTCTGACGGCGCCAAATTGACCAAGCTTGCCGCCAGCTACCAGGACGCCTTTGCTCCGGCTAACGCACGATTCTCAACCGATGCTCTGGTCTCTAACGGCGCCTACACGATTGCCAGCCTGATCAAGGATGTTTCTGTTTCCCTGAAGGCCCGGCCTCAGTACAAGGGCGCCTTTACGCCGGTGACCGAGACGGTCAACGTCAAGCTCTACACCGACTCGATGGCCGCCCTGGCCGCCATGAACACCGAAGGCATCGACATCATCCGGGCAACCGAATCTGGTTTGGTGAAGTACCCAGACCTCGTTGGTATGGTTGCCACCCTGAGTTCGATTCAGGCAACAACCCAGCTGCGCAACGGTCGCACCGCTGACATGGTTGTGTTCAACTTTCGCGACACCAGTGTGTTTAGCGAAAAAGCCACTGAAGAGGTTTCGGCCGCAGACTTACGCAAAGCCTTCATGCTGACCGTGCCAAAGGCTCGCATCGTGCAGGATGCCAGTGCCGAAACTCGAGTCAGTGCGACTGACTCTTTCATCTACCCGAGCAACTCGGTTCACTATTCGGCAGCCGTTGGTTCTAATGGCTCGGAGCTCTACCTGCTTCAGGACGCAGAGAAGGCTAGAGAGACTTTGAAGTCAGCAGGCATAAACGACCTGCTCGACGTCCGTGTTGTTTACGACTCGGCCAACCCCAGATCCGTCGCGCAGTTCAAGTCGCTTAGCCTGAGAGCTGCTTCGGCAGGTTTCAACCTGCTCGACCTCTCGAGCGACTCTCCGACGCGAGCATTGCTTCGAGGCGAGTTTGACGTCTACATCGGCCCTCGAGACCTAGTCGGCGTGCCGGGTGCTGAACCCGCGAGCCTGCTCTCAGACAAGGTGACAAAGTACTCAGACGCTAAGGTGGCCAAGTTGCTAGTTGACTACGCGAATGCCTCGAAGGAGCTAGCTCAGGCCGCAATCTTGCGCAAAATCGATGCTCAACTCTTCGCCTCCGGCTACGGAATCCCGCTCTACCAGGTGCCAAATCTGATCATTTACCTGACCAAGTTCGGCAAATTGACTGTTTCGCCCTTCGGTGACAGCGCAACATGGGGTTTTAATACTTGGTCTGTTTCAGCCAAGTAACGGCTAGACTGAACTAAACCCCAAAAGCACTAGCCCTTTGGCTTTCGCGTGCTAAGAACAAGGATGAATTCATGGCCAAGGCCACTAGAGATGACCTACGCAACGTAGCAATCGTTGCCCACGTAGACCACGGTAAAACAACGCTGGTCGACGCCATGCTTCGCCAAACTGGTTCGTTTAGCGACCATGCAAACTTGGGGGAGCGAATCATGGATTCCGGCGACCTCGAGCGCGAGAAGGGCATCACGATCCTCGCCAAGAACACCGCAATCGCCTACAAGGGCGCAGCTGCGGGCGGCAAAGAAATCACCATCAACGTGATCGACACCCCTGGCCACGCCGACTTCGGTGGCGAGGTCGAGCGCGGTCTTTCGATGGTTGACGGAGTTGTTCTCCTTGTAGACGCGTCTGAGGGGCCGCTGCCACAGACCCGCTTCGTACTGCGCAAGGCGCTCGAGGCGAAGCTTCCGGTAATCCTTTTGGTCAACAAGACCGACCGCCCAGACGCTCGAATCGACGAGGTCGTCGAAGAGACTCACGACCTGCTGCTAGGTCTGGCGAGCGACCTTCACGACTCGGTGCCAGATCTAGACATCGACTCCATTCTCGACCTTCCGGTCATTTACGCTTCGGGTCGCGCGGGTCGCGCGAGCCTAACCAAGCCGGCCGATGGCACCATGCCTGACTCCGATGACCTCGAGCCTCTTTTCGGTGCGATCCTCAAGTACATTCCAGCGCCGGTTTACGACGACGAGCACCCGCTCCAGGCCCACGTCACAAACTTGGACGCATCGCCGTTCCTTGGCCGCCTAGCTCTGCTACGTATCTACAACGGAACCCTCCGCAAGGGTCAGCAGGTCGCTTGGGTTCGTCATGACGGAACCGTTCAAAACGTCAAGATCACCGAGCTCCTCAAGACCAAGGCTCTAGACCGCTACCCAACCGAAGAGGCCAACCCTGGAGACATCGTTGCCGTAGCCGGTATCGAAGAGATCACCATTGGTGAGACCTTGGCCGACCCGAACGATGTTCGACCGCTACCGATGATCACCGTTGACGACCCAGCCATCTCGATGACTGTTGGTATCAACACCTCGCCGATGGCCGGCCGCGTCAAGGGCGCAAAGGTCACCGCTCGTTTGGTGAAGGATCGCCTAGACAAAGAACTAATCGGTAACGTCTCAATCAAGGTCTTGCCTACCGAGCGTCCTGACGCTTGGGAGGTCCAGGGTCGTGGCGAGCTCGCTTTGGCGATTCTCGTCGAGCAGATGCGCCGCGAAGGTTACGAGCTAACCGTCGGAAAGCCTCAGGTTGTTACCAAGAAGGTTGACGGCAAGGTTCACGAACCTGTCGAAGACCTAACCATCGACGTGCCTGAAGAGTTTCTAGGAGCCGTTACCCAGCTCATGGCGGCTCGTAAGGGCCGAATGGTCAACATGGTCAACAACAACACCGGTTGGACCCGCATGGAGTTCCTAGTGCCTTCTAGAGGCCTTATCGGCTTCAGAACAGAGTTCTTGACCATCACCAAGGGAACCGGAATCGCCAACGCCATCTCGGCTGGTTACGAGCCATGGTTCGGTGAGATTGTCACCCGTAACAACGGTTCGATGGTTGCTGACCGCGCCGGTGTTGTAACCCCGTTTGCCATGATCGGTCTTCAGGAGCGCGGTTCGTTCTTCGTCGAGCCAACCAGCGAGGTTTACGCCGGAATGGTTGTCGGCGAGAACTCTCGCGCAGACGACATGGACGTGAACATCACCAAGGAAAAGAAGCTCACCAACATGCGTGCGGCTTCTTCTGACGAGTTCCAGTCACTCACCCCGCCACGCAAGCTTTCGCTTGAGGAATGCCTCGAGTTCGCTCGCGAGGATGAGTGTGTTGAGGTAACCCCGGAGGCCACGCGTATTCGCAAGGTTGAACTTGACGCCAACGTTCGTGCTCGCCTGTACTCGCAGCGCAAGAAGAGCTAATTCGTTTTAGGTAAAGAAAAAGGGCTGGGTCAATACCCAGCCCTTTTTCTTTTGGCTACTTTCTGCGAGTGCGCAGGTAGAAGATCACGGAAACAGGAATCAGGTACAGCAGCCAGACTAGGGTTTGGAGTTGTGTCGGTGCTGATCTGAAGCTGATGGTGCCTCTCAGGAAGATGTCGATTGCCGAGTCCTTCGGAATGATTCCCGAAACGTCGTAGGTTATGCCTTGCAAGAAAGGGAACCAGCCGAGTTCTTCGAACTCGTGAATGCCGTATGCGAAGATCCCAGCCGCGACAACGATCAAGAACCCGCTGGTGACGGCGAAGAAGGTGCGGAGGTTGAGCTTTAGGCTGCCTCGGTAGATTCCGTAGCCGATGATGGTCGCGGTTATCAGACCAAACACCGCTCCGAGAATCGAGACCCAGCCCTGCTCGGCCGCGTTGGTCGCACTCCAGAGAAACACGGAGGTTTCTACACCCTCACGCACAACCGCGAAGAAGGCAATACCGGCAACCGCTAGTCCAGAGGTGGTCTTTTCAAGTTTGTTGTGCATTTCGGAAGGCAGGCTGCGGGCGTGCTTGGCCATCCAGAAGATCATCCAGGTTACAAAGACAACTGCCACCAGCGAGGCGACACCGGCGATGAACTTGCTTGCGCCGTCTTCGGCGTCGGCGGTGAGGAAGGTGAGCGACAGTCCGACGAGTAGGGAAACGAAGATCGCGAGGAATACGCCGATTGCGACTCTTCTAACATCGTCCTGGCGATTTTGCTTTTTCAGATAAGCAACGAGGATGCCGATGACAAGTGCTGCCTCAAGGCCTTCTCGCAGTCCGATAGCAAAGTTTGCGAGCAATTTTGGCCTCTCAATTCAGTGGTTAGGGTTACCTAAGTAAGCATAGGTTAGGTAACCCTAAGTTGGCAAGTGATTTCTTTGTCGGCGCGTAAAGTATTGGTATGCCTAGAACCAAATTCGCACCAAAGCGCTTGCTCGTGGTGCACGCTCACCCAGACGATGAAAGCCTGTTCACCGGGCATGTGATTGCCAAGGCAGTTGCAGACAAAGCCGAAGTGATGGTTCTAACTCTGACTCGCGGCGAGCGAGGCCGTGTGAAGCTAGAGGAACTCAAGGCTCTCGAGGGAGACCTGGCAGCCATGGGTGCCTTCAGGGCCAGTGAGCTCCGGAATGCGCTCAAGGCGCTGGGAGTCCAGGCGCACAAGTTCGCCGGTACCCGCGCGTATCTCGACTCGGGAATGCGGATCACTCCGTTTGGCAAGCCTGCCAAAACCAAAGACTTGGACGAGCGGGCACTTTCGGCCGTTTCGGTGGCCGTTATTGCCGAGGATGTTTACCGAACCATCACCGAATTCAAACCAGACACCGTGCTCACCTACAATCGCCGTGGTGGCTTTGGTCACCCTGACCACAAGATGGCTCACCAGGCGAGCATGATGGCAGTTCGTCGCTACGCGAAAGAGAACAAGCGACGCGCGCCCGAGTTTTGGGTGATTGCCGAAGAGGGTGAGCGATTCGATGAAGCCATTGGTAATGCCAAAACGGCTGAACGAAAGAAAGCTGCACTCGAGGCACACGCCAGCCAAGTGACCGTGAATGCCGAGACCTACTCGATCAGCTCGTCGAAAGAATCGCGCTACGACACCCCCGAAAAGGTTCGCAAGTCATCTACCAAGCCATGGATGTGGGTCAAGCCGACCTTGGTGGCTCTTTGGTCTTTGCCGCTGGGCGTTCTGATGGCAATCTCCGGCACATTCCTGCACAGCGTAGTGGCATCCGATGAAGCGAAGACGCCGATTGGTCTCTGGATCGCGCTGATCATGATCGGCTCACTAGCTGTCGCCCTCAGAATCCTGCGTAAGAGTCGTGGGCCGCTTTACTTGATGACCTTGACTCTGGCCGCA
>JBILRS010000057.1:0-9498 GCA_044372535.1 Rhodoluna sp. | reverse complement strand
TGCAATTCGTTCTCGCCGCAGTGGCGAAAAGACAGACTACTTCTACGGCGACTAATTCGCAGGAATGCGCCAAACAGGTGCGCGGTTAGAATTAGGTAGTGAGTAAAGCAACCTTGGCCAAGAAGCCCGCCGAGGTCGCCGCAATGTTCGACGAAGTTGCCCCCACCTACGATTTGACCAACGCACTGCTGTCTTTTGGTCAAGATCGAAGCTGGCGCAAGAAGGTCGCTAAGGCGGTTGACCCGAGGGCAGGGCAAGCTGTACTCGATTTAGCAGCCGGTACCGGCGCATCTTCCGCAGCTTTCGCGCTAACCGGCGTCCGTGTTGTTGCCGGTGACTTCTCTGAGGGCATGTTGGCTGTCGGGCGCAAGCGTCACCCCGAACTCGAATTCGTCTTTGCCGACGCCACCAAACTTCCTTTCAAAACCGCGGAGTTCGACGCCACCACGATTTCGTTCGGGCTCAGAAACGTTGTCGACGTAGAAACCGCGCTCGCCGAGATGTTTCGAGTAACCAAGCCCGGCGGCCGTATTGTGATCTGCGAGTTTTCAAAGCCGGTCGGGCTACTGCGCCCGTTCTACAACTTCTACCTCAAGACCCTTCTGCCAGGCCTTTCGGGCTTGTTTAGCAAAACGCCAGAGGCATACAGTTACCTAGCCGAGTCGATCTTGGCCTGGCCAAACCAGTCGCAACTTGCTGCAAAGGTCGAAGCTGCTGGTTTCGAAAGAGTCTCTTACAAAAACCTGTCTCTTGGCATCGTCGCCTTGCACATCGGTTTCAAACCAGTGAAGGCAAAAAAGTGAGTATCAAACTACCCAAGCAACTCCGCGGAGTCGCCGACCGAGCGCTGCTGGCGAAAATTGAGGCTGGTCTCGAGAAGGTTGAAGCCGGCCTGCTGAAGGCAACCGAGCACACCGACCCGATCGCCAAGGTTTCGATTCGACACCTCGTTGAGGCCGGCGGCAAACGCCTGCGTCCAGTGCTCGTGCTGCTCACCTCGCAATTTGGCGATGAGAGTTCGCAAGACGTGATCGACGCGGCCGTTGTGGTTGAGCTCACCCACCTAGCCACCCTGTACCACGATGACGTGATGGACGACGCCCCAACCAGACGCGGAGTAGCCACCGCCCAAAATATCTGGGGCAACAACGTCGCAATTCTCACCGGTGATCTCTTGTTCGCACGCGCGTCCCAGTTGGTTTCGAAGCTCGGCGAAAAGGCTCTCACTCTGCAGGCCGACACCTTCGAGCGTCTCTGCCTCGGCCAGCTGCACGAAACTCTTGGGCCTAGCCAAGGGGTCAACGCTCGTGAGCACTACATTCAAGTGCTCGCCGACAAGACTGGCTCGCTAATCGCGGCCTCCGCCCAAATGGGTGTTCTGTTCTCTGGTGCTCCCGCAGAATACGACGAGCCACTTCGCGTCTTCGGCGAAAAGATCGGTGTCGCCTTCCAGCTGATAGACGACGTCATCGACATCTCCGTCGCAGGCCCGTCTGGCAAGACTCCAGGCACCGACCTTCGCGCAGGGGTGCCAACCTTGCCGATGCTTTTGCTCCGCGAACGCGTCGCAACCGACCCCGAAGCCGCAGCACTTGTCGAGTTGATCGATGGCGGGCTCGAAGACGATTCGGTCTTAGCCGAGGCTCTGACCAGACTTCGCAACCACGAGGTTGCCGAACTCTCTTACCTTGAAGCGAAGCGTTGGTCAGACGAAGCCGTCGCTGCGCTCGCCCCAATCCCAGATGGCCCGGTCAAGAAGGCGCTAACCGTCTTCGCCGCCGCCGTGGTCGACCGAAACAACTAGTAAAGGTTCAAATGTCGAAGTTGAGACTTGCCATCGTTGGTGCCGGCCCAGCCGGAATCTACGCAGCCGATCTACTCATCAAGTCGGAGCTTCGTGACTTCGACGTCTCGGTAGACCTGTTCGATCTGCTGCCGGCCCCTTACGGGCTCGTCCGCTATGGCGTTGCTCCAGACCACCCGCGCATCAAGGGCATCATTCGCGCGCTCTACGAGGTGCTCGACCGCGGCGACATCCGTTTCTTCGGCAACGTGCAGTACGGCAAAGACATCACCCTTGACGACCTGAAGAAGCACTACAACGCCGTGATCTTCTCGACTGGTGCGGTGAAAGACGCCGACCTCAACATCCCTGGCATCGAGCTCGAAGGTTCGTTCGGCGCTGCCGAGTTCGTCAACTGGTACGACGCCCACCCGGACTTTCCGCGCGAATGGCCGCTAAACGCCAAGGAGGTCGCGGTTATCGGTAACGGCAACGTTGCCCTCGATGTGGCTCGCGTGCTTTCCAAGTTGCCCTCACAGATGCTCGAAACCGACATCCCAGCCAATGTTTACGAGGGGCTAAAGAACTCGCCCGTCACCGACGTCCACGTTTTCGGCCGACGCGGCCCAGCGCAGGTCAAGTTTTCGCCGCTCGAATTGCGCGAGGCTACCCACATCGAAGGCGTCGACTGCATTGTTTACGACGAGGACTTCAAATACGACGACGCGTCTCGCGCAGCGATCGACAGCAATAACCAGACCCGCGTCATGGTGAACACCCTCGAGGCCCTGCGCGAAGAGCCTCAGAACACCGGTGCCAAGCGCCGCCTGCACCTGCACTTCTTCTCGTCACCCGCCGAGGTCCTGGGTGTTGACGGCAAGGTTTCGGGCATCAAGATTGAGCGCACCGAGCTCGATGGCAAGGGCGGTGTCGTTGGCACGGGCGAGTTCCGCGAATTCCCGGTGCAGGCCGTTTACCGTGCGGTCGGCTACTTCGGTAGCGAACTGCCAGAGGTGCCGTTCGACGCCAAGTACGGCATTATTCCGAACGAGGGCGGCCGGGTCTCCGACGGCGTTTACGCAACCGGTTGGATCAAGCGCGGCCCGGTGGGGCTCATCGGTCACACCAAGAGCGATGCCCTCGAAACCATAACCAACCTGATTGGCGACAAAGCGACCTGGTGGCAGCCAACCGCACCCGAGGAGAGCGCTGTCGTTGAGCTCCTCGAATCACGCGGTGTCGACTATGTTGGCTGGCCAGCCTGGCTCAAGATTGACGCTCACGAGGTTGCCCTCGGAACTGCCGAGGGGCGCGAGCGCGTCAAGCTAGTCGAACGCGAAGACTTCTTGCGCGTCGCGAAGTCCTAGTCTTGAACCATGTCTCTACCAAAATTCGTTTGTCTATGTGCAGCAGGCGTTGAAGTTTGCATCGACCTCAGCTCTGGCACTCCCAATGTGCTGCACTGGGGTAGGGCGGTAGGCAGCAATTCGCCAGAGGCGCTTGAGGTAAGCCAGGTCGACCCCGCTCCTCACTGTGACTTCGATGAACCGCAGGTAATCGGCATCTGGCGCGAGAACGCTCGCGGATTCCTCGGTCGACCAACCGTGATTGGCTCGCGCAACGGCGTCGATTTCAGCCAGCTCTTCACTCTTCGAGACGTGGTGCAGAACGCCAACAACGACTTCACCTTCGTCTCGGTTGACGAGCAATCAAAACTCGAGGTGCGCGCTCGTTTCGAACTAGATGCCCACGGTACTCTCCGGGTCAGCCAAAGCCTCATCAATCACGGCCCGGACTTCAACCTAGAGTCACTCACCACATTCTTGCCAGTGCCAGATCGGGTCAGCGAAAGCCTCGACTTCACCGGTCGCTGGATGAACGAGCGCCAGCCGCAGCGCAACAAGTTGCAGGTAGGTTCTTGGACTCGCGAGGGTCGCGAAGGCCGAACCGGTCACGACTACACGCTGGTGCAGTTCGCGCTCGCCGAGGGCACAACCTTTGAGCACGGCGAAGCCTGGGGCCTCAGCCTCGCATGGAGCGGCAACAACCGCCACATCATCGAGCGCACGCCACTCGGCCGCACCACCATGGGCGCCGGCGAGCTTCTGCTGCCAGGCGAAGTTGTGCTGGCCAGCGGTGAAACATATGAAGCACCGACGGTTTGGGCTGTTTACTCGAGCAATGGCATCAACCAGGCCAGCGAAAGATTCCACGGGTCGGTGCGCGCTCGCCGCCAGCACTCTCGCCCGCGCCCGGTAACCCTCAACGTCTGGGAGGCCGTCTACTTCGACCACGACCTAGCCAAACTCAGTGCGCTCGCCGAGAAGGCCGCCGAAATCGGCGTCGAGCGTTTCGTGCTCGACGACGGCTGGTTCGGTGCACGTCGCGACGACCACGCTGGTCTTGGCGACTGGGTGGTCAGCCCCGAGGTCTGGCCAAATGGGCTCAAGCCGCTGATCGACAAGGTCAAGGCCGAAGGTCTCGAGTTCGGGCTCTGGTTCGAGGGCGAAATGGTGAACGCCGACAGCGACCTCTACCGTGCCCACCCAGATTGGATCCTGCAGGCCGGCGGGCGGGTTCCGCCAACCTTCCGCGACCAGCAGGTGCTCGACCTCTCGCACCCAGGTGCCTACGCGCACGTGTTCCAGCAGACCGACGCAATCTTGAGCGAATACGAAATCGCCTACATCAAGTGGGATCACAACCGCGTGCTCACCGAGCCAGGTCACTTCGACAAGCCAACCGTTCGCAAGCAAACCCAAGCCATCTACCGCTTGTTCGACGAGTTGAAAGCCGCTCATCCCGGTCTCGAGATCGAGTCCTGCGCTTCGGGCGGCGGACGCATCGACCTCGGCATGATCGATCACGCCGACCGTTTCTGGACCAGCGACAACAACGACGCACTCGAGCGTCAGGGAATCCAGCGCTTCACATCAATCGTGATTCCGCCCGAGTACCTCGGCACCCACATCGGGCCGACCAAGGCGCACTCGACCGGCCGCACGCTCGGTATCTCGTTCCGCGGCGCAACCGCGCTCTGGGGTCACGCAGGTCTCGAATGGGATCTCACCGCAGCGAGCGAAGCGGAGCTCACCAGTCTCAAAACCTGGATCGATTACCACAAGGCCAACCGTGAACTCCTGCACACCGGCAAGATCGTTCGGGTTGACCAGAGCGAAGACAACGCTTGGCAGCACGGTGTGATTGCCCAAGACGGCTCGCGCGCCATCTTCTCGGCGGTTCAGCTTCGCCCGTCGCAATACAGCCGCCCGACCAACCTGCGCCTGCACGGTCTCGACGAATCGGCGAGCTACCGAATCAAGTTGGTGACCCCGGCCGGCCCGGCAGAGTTTATGAACCTTCACCTCCCAGCCTGGATGTCGCAAGAACTCGAACTCTCGGGCGCATTCCTCAGCGCCGTTGGCCTCAAAGCGCCAGTTCTGCGCCCAGAGCAAGCGCTTCTTATCGAAGCGACGCGCGTCTAGTGCCGGGCATCTCCGCCAAGCGCGCAAAAACAGCTCAAGCGGCTCTGCTGGCAATCTTCTTCACCCAGGGCTTCGCCGCGATGAGCACGTTGCCACGAATTCCCGAGATCCTGCAACAGATCAACGTGGTGTTTGCCGAATGGGGTCTGATCATCGGACTCTCGGGCATCGGCTCGCTTCTTCCGCTTGCCTTCACAAACCAGCTGGTTGTTCGTTTCGGCACCTCAATCGTCATTCGACTTTCGGCCCTCGGCGTCACGCTCTCGCTCTTCTCGATTCCGTGGATCACCAACTCGGCCTTGATGTTCTTCGTCTATCTAGCTCAAGCACTGATGTTCAGCACATTCAACATTGCGCTGAATTCTCAAGCCGTCGCCTTTCAAAAGAAACTGGGACGCGTGATCCTGGGCACATTGCACGGCTCATGGAGCGTTGGCGCGGCACTCACCACAACCTTCACCGGTTGGCTGATGTCTTTCACTCTGGACTTCAAAATTCAGATGATCATCGTTCCGGTCTTCTGCTTGATTGTCTTTCAAATCGCGGGCTCGAAGTTGCTCACTCAAACCGAAGAGCGCGGGGGCGCAGAGCCAAAACCAACTAAGAAGGTTTCGTGGTTGAAGTCACCGACCTATCTCTGGTTGCTCTCGATCGGTCTCTTCGCCGGAATGTGGCCAGAGTTGGTAATCATGGACTGGTCGGCACTGTTTGTGCGTGAAATTTTCGGTTACGAATACACCAGTCTCGCGGGTGTTCCCTACGCTGTTCTCGGTGGCGCGATGGTGATTGGGCGATTCTCAATCGGGGCGCTAACAAAGCGCTGGCATCTGGCAACCCTCGCCAAGTGGGGTGGCATTTTCGGCGCGATTGCCATGGGAATCGGCGTCTTGGGGTCGCTCATTCCTGGCGGCTTCATCATTCAGTGCATCTTCTTCGGACTCGCTGGGTTCGGCCTCGCTCCGCAGGTGCCGTCCTCTTATTCGGCTGCCGGCAGCATCCGTGGACTCTCAACCGCGCAGGCTCTGAGTCGCATCAGCCTGGTCAACGCGCTTGTCGTCATGATCGCCAAGGTTTTCATGGGCGCGCTGGCTCAAGGCTTCGGCTTGCAGTGGGCCTTCGTGTTCCCGATTGCCATGCTCTTCATCGCCGGCTTGGTTTCGGGCGTGGTCGCAAACCACTCGAAGAAGCAATTCAAAGAGGACGCCACGGCCTACCCGCCCACCGGGCCAATCTCCTCTTTGAACGCCTGATTCTTGCGCCTAGACTTGGGTTATGGAATACATAATCCCAAGCGTCGTAGCAGTAGTAGCCATCATTCTCCTGGCCTTTTCAATCAAAACCGTTGGTCAGGCATCAGTCGGCGTTGTGACTATGTTCGGCAAGTACCGACGCATAATCCGCCCAGGACTCAACTTCATAATCCCGCTCATTGAGAGCGTTGTTCGCACCGTCTTCATTCAAAACCGAACCGAGCAGCTGAAGTTCACCACGATCACCAACGACCAGGCCATGGTTCACTTCACCACCACCGTGATCTTCACCGTTAGCGACCACGAGCCCGAAACCGTGAAGCTGGTTGCCTTCAAGTTCATTGACGACCAGTCGTTCTTCGTCGCGCTCAAGAGCGCCGTCGAGTCGAGCGTTCGCGAGTTCGTGGCAACTCGCAAGCAGAGTGAGGTGTTGGGTCTTCGCAGCGAAATCGTCAACCACGCAAAGCAGAACCTAGACGAGCAGCTTTCGAGCTGGGGTTACCAGGTTGTCGACCTGCAGGTGACCGAGCTTTCGTTTGACGAGGCGGTAACCGACTCGATGTCTCGCATCGTTGCCGCAACAAACCTAAAGATTGCCGCCGAGGCCGAGGGCCAGGCTCTTCTAATCACTCGCACCAAAGAAGCCGAAGCCGAGGGTGCCGCAATTCGTATCTCCGCCGAGAACGAGGCAACAGCAGCACGTCTTCGCGGTGAAGGTCTGGCCGCTTTTCGTAAGGCGCTTGCCGAGGGTTTCGGCGAATCGGCAGAGCTACTTGCTGAGCACGGACTCGACCCAGCGATCATCGCCTTCTCAATGTGGACAGAGACAATCCGCGACGCAGCAAAAGAGGGAGCCGGCAACACGATCTTTATCGATGGCAACCTAGCCACAGCAGAAGAGGCGCTTCGACGCCTGCAGGGAATGACTGTTTTGCCAACCGGCGTGAAGACCTCGCCAAAGGCAAAGAAAAAGGCTTAGCGGTAGTTGGTGAACTGAACGTCGATCGGTAGCTCCGTCGACCTCAGCAGTGCGATGACCTCTTGAAGGTCGTCACGATTCTTTGACTGAACGCGCAGCTCGTCGCCCTGAATCTGGCTCTTGACCGATTTCGGTCCCTCTTCGCGAATGATCTTAGAAATCTTCTTGGCGTTCTCTTGGTCGATGCCGTTCTTGAGGGTTCCCTCAATGCGGTACTCCTTGCCAGATGGGTAAGGCTCGCCGTCATCGAAGCTCTTCAGCGAAATGCCGCGCTTGACCAGCTTCGACTGAAACACGTCTAGCACCGCTTTGACGCGCTCTTCGCTAGAAGCCTTCATCATGATCTTGTCGCCAGACCACTCGATCGAAGCGCCGACGCCCTTGAAGTCGTAGCGCTGCTCAATCTCTTTCTGAGCCTGGTTGAGGGCGTTGTCCGCCTCCATTTTGTCTACTTTGGAAACGATGTCGAATGATGAATCAGCCATAGCCAAAGTTTACTAGCGAGTGCTGGTCGACGAGCGAGCCGTCGAAGAACGAACCACGAGTTGCACCGGCCAATGGGTGGTCTCTTCGATGTTCACGTGCGAGCTCAGGTTCGGGTCGGCTAGGAGCTTGAGCATCATTTCGGCCGCGCGGCGACCCTGCTGGCGAGGGGATTGCGAGATGGTCGAAAGACCGAAGAACTCTGACATGTCGTGGTTATCGAGACCGATCACCGAGATGTCCTGGGGCACTCTGAGCCCGAGGTCCTTGGCTGCCATGATGGTTCCGAAACCCATTTCATCCGATGCGCAGAAGATCGCTGTTGGTGCGTGACGCGGGTCACCGAGCATCTGCTTCGCCGCCCAGTAAGCACCCTCGATCGTGTAGTTCGCCTGAGCAATCCAGTTTTCGCGAAGCTCGAGCCCGGCTGCCTTCAGCGCTTCGACGTAACCGGTCTCACGGAGGTCGGGCTGGTTGAACTCGGTGTCGCTGCCGGGGATTCCGCCGACGAAACCGATCTTGGTGTGCCCGAGTGAAAGCAGGTGCTCGGTGGCCAGGCGACCGGCTGCCGCATCGTTGATGGTCAGCGCTCGCGCACCACTGATTGGGCCGCCAATACCGATGATTGGCTTACCCATGCGGCTCAGGCTTTGCAGCTCAGCCTCCGAAGGGTTAACTGCAACCGTCAAAACTCCATCAACACGCTTGCGCAGCAAGAACTCGTTGAAAATCTTTTTTCGTTGCTCAATCCCGCCAGAAAGATTGTAAAGAGTGAGGTCGTAGCCGTGTTCGATCAGAGTTGTTTCAATTCCTTCCAAAACGACTGAAAAGAACCAGCGGTCGATAAAAGGCAAAACCACGCCAATGTTGAGAGTTCGGCCCGAAGCCAACTGAGATGCGCTTGCAGAGGCAACGTAACCAAGCTGTTTTGCCGCGGCTTCGACCTTGATTTGCGCCTTCTTGCTTACATGGTCCTTGCCACGAAGCGCGCGAGAAACGGTTGCAGTAGAAACGCCTGCAAGCGCAGCGACTTCTTCAATGCCAACCATGTAAACCTCAAACTTTTGCAGAATAAATATGTAAGCGCCTTACAAACCTATCCGATTGGTGTCTTCGGCAAAAGTTCGGGTATTCTTGGTCAAGCGCGTTGGCTCGGCTGATTACAGGCGAACCAAGGCGCACTGGCTAGTTACCCTAGCGGCCAAAGGGATCTGACTGTAAATCAGACGGCTCAGCCTTCGGGGGTTCGAATCCCTCACTAGCCACGAAAACCCACCCCTCCACGGGTGGGTTTTCTTTTTTGCCTTAAACTTGAACCAATGATCTCTGTAAAAGCCAAAAGCTCACTCATCACAATTCTCTTTCTAGCCGTTGCTGTTTCTAGCGGAATCTGGGCCGCAGGTCTAGATAACGAGCTGACACCAAACCTTCCAATACCTGTCGAGGTAGTGCTCATAGGCCTTGGTGGCGCCATGCTGATGGCCTTCCTTCTGGGTGTGAGCTTGCGCGGGCCGTGGG
>JBILRS010000081.1:0-5523 GCA_044372535.1 Rhodoluna sp. | reverse complement strand
GTTCAAGAAGACCGACCCGCTGGCCTGGAAGAACCGAATCACCAAACCATCGGTCCCTTGCACCCTGAACGCAGAAGCCTACGCCTTCTACAAGGCCGGCAACTCCGTCAAACTCACCACAGTGGTCACCCGTGACCGCCGCTGGCCAACCACCAACCTCAACAAAGTTGGCGACGACGGCAAGGGCAAACTAATCCCGAAGATCGTCTCAAACTGGAAGATCGCAATCGGATAAACCCACGGAAACAGCGAAATGGGCGAGAGGGCAACCTCTCGCCCATTTCTGCTTCCAAAGAATCGAGTTCAACCAAGGGATAATTGACGAATGGTCAGCGCGACATCCACCCAGTGGTCCAAGATTCAGGCAATTGCAATTGCTCGAGCTTTCAGTCTTCTCGGCACAGAGCTAACCATTTTTACGCTCGTGTTTCGAGACAAGGACTTTGGGCCGGCAGCTGTTGCCGCCCTCTTCATCGTGGGCACCTTGCCGATGATTATCTTCGCCCCTTGGTCTGGCACAGTCGCCGACAAATACAGCACCAAAGCCGTCATTCCGATTGCCTCCCTTATCGGCGGGGCCGCGATCCTGGCACAGACTCTCCCCCTCGACACATGGGCGGTCTTGGCACTGCTCTTCGTAGCGAATACCTGCGCAACGGTGGTTGGGCCGACCTGGGGCAAGTTGATACCCATTTTGGCCACAAAAGAAGACCTGGGTCGCGCTATGGGAACAACGCAAACGTATTTTTCACTCGCCGGGCTTGCCGGCCCCGTTGTCGCTGGGTTTCTGATCTCCCAAACTGGTTTCTTCTGGACTTTCGTCATCGACGCTGTGGCGACCACGTTCATAGCCACGGTTCCATTTCTCCTGAATGTAAACCATCAACCAACTAAGGGTGAGACAGGTGAAAAGACAGACGTTGCGGCGGGCTTCAAGTTCTTGTTCACAAACAGCCTCCTTCGAGCCCTTGTACTCATGATTTTCTTTATGGTTCTCGCTGTAAGCGTGGTCAACGTCGGCGACGTCTTCTTGATCACCGACATCCTCGGAGGAAATGCCCAGATCTATGGACTGGTGGGCACTGGCTTCGCAATCGGAACGCTCTCCTTCAGCGGTTTTGCCGCCACTAGGAAGATCAGGCAGATGAGCGAACTCAGAGCCGTTGGAATCGGAGCACTGGTTCTAGCCGCCTGCACGCTAGCAGTCGGTCTCGCGCCGAACTACTGGGTAGTCATGGCTCTCTGGGCATTGGCCGGAGCATCGCTCGCCCCACTCAACACCTATGGCGTAGCCATGATGGTCAAGGTGGTCCCCCACGAAGTTCAAGGGCGCGTATTTGCCGCCTTCGGGGCATTGGTTTCTGTCGCGAGCATTGGGTCGATGTCGGTTGCCGGTCTTCTGATTGGTGCGCTCGGCGTCCGTGAAGTGTTTGTGGTCGCCGGCGTTCTCTCGATCCTCGTGGTTCTTGTCTTGTTCCCAAGCGTTTACCGAGAACAGCGCAAGATCATTGAATTGGCAGACGCATAAGCCGAACCACCGCGCCGAAAATCTTTCGATGCTTGCACACTTAGGCCCCAGCATAGGTAAAGATTGGTAGATGATGAAAATAGGCGTCGTTAAAGAGCAAGCTGGGGAAACCCGCGTATCTGCTACCCCGACCACGGTTAAGGCCATGATCGACCTCGGCTACAAGGTCACAGTTGAGTCCGATGCGGGCACCCTCTCGACCTTCCCTGACTCGGCATACGTTGAGGCCGGCGCAACCATCGGAACCACCAAAGCGGCCTGGTCAAGCCAGATCGTTTTGAAGGTAGCCGCACCGACCGATAAAGAGATTTCGAAACTCAGCGATAACGCGACAATCGTTAGCTTGATGACCCCTTCACTACGCCCGGATCTCATCGAGTCACTCGCCACCAGAGGCATCACCGCACTCGCCTTGGACGCCGTGCCTAGAATTTCTCGAGCCCAATCGATGGACGTACTCAGCTCGATGGCAAACATTGCCGGTTACCGAGCGGTAATCGAAGCGGCTCACGAATTCGGCCGATTCTTCACCGGGCAGGTAACCGCAGCCGGAAAAGTTCCACCGGCCAAGGTTTTGGTTGCCGGCGCCGGCGTTGCCGGTCTTGCAGCAATCGGTGCAGCATCGAGCCTCGGTTCAATTGTTCGAGCAACCGACCCGCGACCAGAGGTGGCCGACCAGGTCAAGTCGATTGGCGGAACCTACATCGCGGTTGAGGTTGCCGAAAAGATGGAGTCTTCCGATGGCTACGCGAAGGCGACCAGCGAAGATTACGACAAGCGCGCTGCCGAGATCTACTCAGAGCAAGCGGCTGACGTCGACATCATCATCACCACAGCGCTGATCCCCGGACGCCCAGCTCCGAAGCTAATCACTGCCAAGGACGTCGCCAGCATGAAATCAGGCAGCGTGATCGTTGACATGGCAGCAGCCCAGGGCGGAAACGTCGCAGGCTCGGTGGCTGGCAAAAAGATCGTTACCCCCAACGGCGTGACCATCATCGGCTACACCGACCTCCCAGGCCGACTCCCAGCTCAGGCTTCCCAGCTTTTCGGCACCAACCTGGTGAACCTGCTAAAGCTCGTAACACCTGCGAAAGACGGCGTCCTCGCCCTTGATTTCGAAGACATCGTTCAGCGTTCTGTGACCGTCGTCAAGGATGGCGCGATTACCTGGCCACCGCCACCTGTTCAAGTCTCGGCTGCCCCAGCGGCCGCCAAGGTTGAAGCGCCTGTAGCCAAAGAGACTAAGAAGATGTCTGCTGGTCGACGCGCTGGCTTGTTTGCAGTCGGTATTGCAGCCTTGTACCTGATCTTGGTTTTCGCTCCGGCACCGCTCCCCCAGCACTTCCTAGTGCTGACACTTTCGGTGGTCATCGGGTTCTACGTAATCGGCAAGGTGCACCACGCGCTACATACGCCGCTCATGAGCGTCACTAACGCCATTTCAGGCATCATCGTGGTTGGAGCGCTGCTCCAGCTAACGACACCTAACCTGGTCGTACAAATCTTGGCTGGTATCGCAGCCACACTAGCCAGCATCAACATCTTTGGTGGCTTTGCTGTAACCAGACGAATGCTCAAAATGTTCTCGAAGGGAGGCAAATAAATGGAATCCCTTCTAACTATTGCCCCGATGCTCGCAACCGCCGCATACATAGTTTCTTCACTGCTATTCATCCTTTCTCTAGCCGGTCTCAGCAAGCACGAGAGCGCTAAGGGCGGAATCGTCTACGGTGTTTCGGGAATGGCACTTGCCCTAGCGGCAACGACCCTCCTTGCCCTAACCACGGGTTGGAATGACCCAGCGGCTCAACTTGGCCTCGTCTTCATTGTTGTCGGTCTGGCTATTGGTGCTGCGATTGGCCTTTGGCGTGCACGAGTCGTCGAGATGACTGGAATGCCTGAGCTAATCGCTCTGCTCCACAGCTTCGTTGGTGTTGCTGCGGTTTTGATTGGATGGAACGGTGCCCTCTATGACACCGGAACACCTGAGAACCTAAAGGGCATTCACCACGCCGAGATCTTCATCGGTGTTTTCATCGGAGCCGTCACCTTCACCGGTTCGATCGTCGCCTACCTAAAGCTCTCTGCTCGCATCTCGTCCAAGCCGCTCATGCTGCCAGGAAAGAACTTCTTGAACGTCGGAGCCCTGCTCGGATTCGTCGGACTAACCGTTTGGTACGTCATCACACCAGACATCAGCCTATTGATTGCCGTCACGGTTCTCGCCCTGGCTCTGGGTTGGCACCTCGTCGCCTCAATCGGTGGCGGAGACATGCCGGTTGTCGTCTCAATGCTCAACAGCTACTCGGGTTGGGCAGCGGCAGCGGCTGGATTCCTGCTAAGCAACGACCTGCTGATTGTCACCGGCGCCCTGGTTGGCTCGTCCGGTGCCTACCTCTCTTACATCATGTGTAAGGCAATGAACCGTTCCTTCATCTCGGTTATCGCCGGTGGTTTCGGCATCGTGGCTTCTTCAAGCGAAGAAGAAGAGCTCGGCGAATACCGCGAGACCGACGCCTCATCGGTTGCTGAACTGCTTCGAAACGCAACCTCTGTGGTCATCACCCCTGGCTATGGCATGGCCGTTGCCCAGGCTCAGTACCCGGTAGCAGATCTTGCCGCCAGACTGCGCGAGAAGGGCGTAACCGTAAGGTTTGGTATTCACCCGGTCGCCGGTCGACTCCCAGGGCACATGAACGTTCTGCTCGCCGAAGCTAAAGTCCCTTACGACATCGTCGACGAGATGGACGAAATCAACGACGACTTTGCCAGCACCTCAGTTGTTCTGGTCATTGGAGCCAACGACACCGTGAACCCGGCTGCCGCCGAAGATCCAGGAAGCCCAATCGCTGGCATGCCAGTTCTAAAGGTGTGGGAAGCAGAGAACGTGATCGTCTTCAAGCGCTCAATGGCCTCGGGCTACGCAGGCGTTCAGAACCCGCTGTTCTTCAGGGACAACGCCGCCATGCTATTTGGTGACGCCAAGCAGCGTGTCGAAGACATCCTTCGCGCGCTCTAGAAAGAACTACTTCTTCTTGGCAGCTGCCTTAGAAGCACCGTCGTCGCCAGGCTTCTTGGTCGCGTAAGCAAAGAGGGCCAAACCGGCAACCAGTGCGCCCGCGCCGACTCCATAAGAAACAACCTCTGAGGCTCGGTTTGAGTCGACGAATACGCCGACAAAGACAACTGCGATGATTGCCACAACAACGCCGATGAGCTTCGACTTCAAGTCATCCAGGTCGTTGATCTGCAGCCAAGCCGGGACCTCGATGCGGGTGTCCACAAATAGTTCGTAGAGTCCGTAACCGATCACCAGAAGCACCGTGCCAAGCAGAATGGCGTCGACAGCGGTGAGCACATCAACGATGGTGATCTTCAGGTAACTGTTATTGAAGATCGCGTCAATTACGACTTTGACTATTTCGATCGAGCCTTGGACCATGAGCAGCAAAGCTCCAATAATCGAGGCAATCGCAGGCACAACTACTGCATAACGTGTGAGACCAATGGCTTTTCGCATAACTGAACTCTACCGACCTAAGCCAACTAGTGAAAGAGCGCCCTCGGTAGGAATCGAACCTACGACCGAGAGATTAGAAGACTGCTTTGATTTACAGACCCTTGGTTCTCTTTAACGTCCGAACCAGGATTTCTTGCCCTTGATTACGGGGGCTCCCCACCCGTCATAATCTGCTCCAGCCTCAAAGGCGACCCTGAACATGCGCAAGGTGTATCCCCAGGTGTTTTCGAAATCTGGCGCATAACTCTTTGTAGCAACCACGACCCAGCACTCAGCTTCGCCCTCTTCGGCTGGTAGATAGGTTGGACCTTCAATTGCAAAGTCCTTCTCTAAGGATTTGACTACAGCTAACGCCGACTTCTCGGATGGGCAAGCAAAAGTGTGATCAACATCACGCTCGATTTCAGTGTCATCCTTCATCTTGCCTCTGGTAGCAAGAAGCTGCAGGTTAGCCCAACGTTGATTCTCCCAA
>JBILRS010000113.1:0-2596 GCA_044372535.1 Rhodoluna sp. | reverse complement strand
TGAAGCAATTTCCGGCAGGATTTTGGTTGATTTCCGATGCCATTCGCACACGCGAAACAGCCGAATTACTCGGCAAGCCCTTCTCAGAATTTGAGCTATCTGAATTTTGGTATATCTCCAGCGGCCCCGATTATTTAGCTGAAATCGCAAAACGAACTGAGCCTATCCTATATCTAATAGCTCATAATCCGTCCATTTCTTATCTAGCCTCTTATTTAACCGGCGATATGATCCAAATGGAAACTGCCGGTTGTGTATCTTTGCACTTTCCAGGCTTAAATTCCTGGTCAGAAATCACCAAAGGCTCCGCTACCATCACGCATCAACTATGAACAAGAATCAAAAAATCTTTCGCTGGGTGTTAATACTTTTTACGTTGTTGATGATAGGTTTAGCTATTCAGATGGCTGTGAATACGACGGCGCCATGGAATAAAAAAGCGGCTTTAAAATCCAGAAATCGTCCTGCGGAATGATTTCTTAGATTTTTAACCCGTTTTTTTATCTGGAGAGCTAACGTGTCTAACGCATAAAAATAGGGGCTTTTGCCCCTATTATATTTTATTCTAAATGCATCGCCGCAGGCGATTCAAACTCTATGCTTTATTCTTTGTGCTTTATTCTTTAAAAAGAAATCTTTACTCTATACTCTCCTCTCTCTAATCTTAAAGCACACTTTCAATGTGCTTTAAATGATGCTCGCAATGCCACGCATATATCCCCAACACCTTATCTAATGGATAGGTAATTCCGCGTTCAGGGTGCAAATAGGTTTTCTTCCAATCGGACTCTTTCATCGTTTCCATTAAGTATACCCAGCGTAAATGTACGTAGCGCAATCCTTCGATGGACCAAGCGATAGGTGCTTGATTGCCGTCTGGCATGGAAGCCCAATCGTCTTCGCTGTAAGGTTTAATAGTGGGGTTGTCTTCCGTTAAGGCCATTTTGAAGCGGATGTAGCTGTTCATATGGCTATCCATTAAATGGTGAATGACCTTGCGCGCAGACCAGCCGCCTTCGCGGTAAGGTTTCTCTAATAACGTTTCATCAACACCCTTTAATAGCGCAGTTAAATCGTCAGCAGTCGTTGCGATTGTTTTAATCCAAGCAGCTCTGATCTCAGGAGTAATGACCTCAGGCTGTTTGTATTTCCCTATCGGGTATTGCAATGGGTTAAGTTCTGTACTAGACATTCGTATAAAATTTAGTGATGTCGATAGCTGCCTCTCTAGTGTGTGCAATCAAGGGATGAACTCCCGTTTTGATGGCTTCTAACATTTCTTTGGCCGTATCTTTACTTAAATGAGCGACGTGCAAGGCAAGTAATGTTTCGCCTTCTTCGATTTCCAAAGGAGTACAAACACGGACGTTCTCCGTTCCGAGAGCAGCTAGTTCTGCTGCTTGAGACTTGATGGCTTGGAAGCTAGCTTCTAATGCTTCATCATTTGAGCCACTAATCTCTAAAACTTGGACTTCTTTTGCAGCTTTGGCTTGCAAGGAGGCTGCAATTGCCTCATCTAAGCCTTTTAATTGCTGGCATAAGACAAAGTAGTTTTTGCCGGTTCTTAAACGCTCGCGGATGGATTGACGAATGAAGTAGGTCAAAGAATCTGTCACGTTCAGCCCGATTTCGGCCATTTGCTTGAAGATTAACGAGCTAGGTGACATACCTGGAATGGTGTTAGGATCGTGTAAAATGACCACACCATTGGTGTCTAGGAATCCGTCGATGCGGGTGCAAACCCCAAATCCCAAGTCTTCAAACGCTTGTTTTACCTGTGCTTGGATCACTTGGAGGTGAGCTAGACTGGCGTGCATGGGGATGCGTTTGCGGGTTAATTTCGATTTGTATTTGGCATTAAAATCAAACACTTCTACTGATTCGTCTATGACGATTTCGGTGGGAGGGAGTGCCACCGCTTCTCCAGCTGGTGTTTGGATCACGCCGCAGCTGAATTCGTTTCCGTTCACGAAGGATTCCAATAAGATGGCATCCTCCGAGTGAATGGATTGGATGCTAGCTTTTGTAACGGTATGCGTGAAGTATTCTCGAAGGGATTCTAAAAGGTCTGCTGGATGGTGGTAAACTTGTTTTTGGAACACGACTGGGAATCCGATTCCTTCATCTAGGTTGACCATTTTTTGCAATAAAGTTACCTGCGCGTCGTCATCTAATTTAATCCACTCTTCGCGGTAAATTTCCTCGATGAAAAGACATTTTTTGATGGCTTGATCGAAGACTTCGAGTGAATCTTCCTTCACAAAGGCAAGGCCGATGGAGGATCCTTGGTGTGGGGCTTTGGCCACAAAAGGGATACCGATTTCTTTCTTTACTTGCTCGAAAAGAGTTTCGCGACCATACTTGTTATAATCATCTCTTTGTAAAACGAAAAATTTCTTTTCTAAACCAACGGACTTCTTCAGCCATTCGTTTTGCTTCGCCTTATCAATACCGATGGCCGAGCCTAAAAGACCTGGGCCTGAATAAGGAATGTTATACCATTCTAAAAGCCCTTGAATACTGCCGTCTTCAGCGCCTGGACCGTGCATCGCGATGAAGGCAAAGTCAAAGTGCTTCGAAAATTCAGCTGGTTGGA
>JBILRS010000056.1:0-10229 GCA_044372535.1 Rhodoluna sp. | reverse complement strand
GATGACAGTGATTCCGGCTGCGAAAACTTTCTTGGCGGTAGCGATGTCATCCACGATTACGACGTCTTTGAGCAGTGCGAGGATTCCCGCTGGCGCTTCAACAACCTCGGTAGCGGCCTTGGCCCCGTTCACGTTAATGGCCTTGGTGGAACCCTTGGCATCAACGTCGGCGATTATCAGTTCAACTCGACCGCCATCAGAAGACTTGAGGTGTTCGATAGCCGAGAGCCCCTGATCGCGGGTTTCGGCGACCAGAGCATCGGCTAGCGGGCCGAGTGCGGCGGCGATAGCGGCTTCGTAACCCTCGGCAATCTTCATGTGACTTGCAACGAGTCCGCGGATTCCTCGGAGACCGGCAGCATTTAGCGCACTTGCGCCATCTTTTTGCTCAAGAGTGAGGTTTAGCGCCGAACGCTTTGCCGCAAGAGAGTCACGCTCACGCTCAGCCTCGTGAATTTCGTCGCGAAGTCGTTCAATCTCGCTGGAAGCATCGCTAACAGCCTTCTGGGCGGCCTCGTAGCGCCCCTCAAGGGTCGAATCGCTCTTACTGCCAGTTGCCTGCAAACTAGCCTCTAAATCGGCATATTCGCCCTTACGCTGCTCGAGGCGTTCTTTCGCCTCGGTCAGCGCCTGCTGGTGACGCACGACTTCTTCTCGCAGGCTGCCGAGTTTGGACTCCGACACAGCGGCTTCGTTGGCCAGGCGCGACTTCTCAAGATCGAATTGCGAGATTAGTGCGCTTTGCTCGGCAAGTTGGTTATCGAACTCTTCTAGGACGTCCCTAGCTTCGTTTCGACCAGCCTCCGCCTCGTGCAACGCCTTTTTGAGGGTCTCTACCGCTGCAGCCAATTCGATGGCGCTTGCCTCGGCAGCATCTGCATCGGCGTCAATCTGAGCTGGGTCAATCGAAGCGCCACTGGCCTCGGCGCGCGAAGCCAGTAGGGCAACTCGCTGATTTGCCATCGAGAGGAGTGAACGCAGGCGTTCTGAGACAGAGTCAAACTCGAACGAAAGCGACTTAGCGGCATCCAGCTCGCCAGATACCTGGGCAGCCTCGAGGCCCTGAAGCCTTGAAGTGTTTTCGCTAAGTAGTTCTTGAAGAATGTTTCGCTCAGCACGACGATCGGCTTCGCTCTTGGCGGTCTCCTCGAGGGCGGTGTGCAGCCCTGCGATGTCGTCGGCAAGAATACGAGCCTTGGCATCGCGAACCGTTGACGCGATCCCCTGAGCTTCACGGGCAACCTCGGCCTGCTGACCAAGAGGCTTTAGTTGGCGCCTAACCTCACCGGCAAGGTCGTTTAGTCGAGTCAGGTTGGCCTGCATCGCCTCAAGCTTGCGCTGAGTCTTCTCTTTGCGTCGGCGGTGCTTCAGGATTCCGGCGGCCTCTTCGATGAATCCGCGGCGCTCTTCCGGGGTTGCCTTCAAAACGTTGTCTAGCTGGCCCTGGCCAACGATCACGTGCATCTCGCGACCGAGACCGGAGTCGCTGAGGAGTTCTTGAACGTCGAGTAGTCGGCATGGCTCGCCATTAATCGCGTATTCGCTGCCGCCGTTGCGGAACAGGGTTCGACTGATCGTCACTTCGGTGTAATCGATCGGCAGTGCGCCGTCGGTGTTGTCGATGGTTAGCAGCACCTCGGCACGTCCGAGTGGGCCCTTGGTCGAGGTGCCGGCGAAGATTACGTCTTCCATCTTGCCGCCGCGGAGGGTCTTAGCCCCCTGCTCACCCATCACCCAGGCGAGAGCGTCGACGACGTTGGATTTACCCGAACCGTTAGGCCCGACAACCGCGGTTACGCCAGGTTCGAAGTGAAAAGTCGTGGGTTGGGCGAACGACTTGAAGCCCTTGAGGGTAAGGCTTTTTAGATACAAATCGTCACGTCCTGAAAATGGTTTTGGGTCAAAGCAAAAATACCTTATTTGGCGGTGCGCTTTTGACACTTCGGGCAGAAGTGCGACCCTCTATTCATCCAGTTCTCGCGCTTGATGAGAGTGCCGCAGCGCGGGCAGGGTCGACCGGTCATCCCGTAGGCATTGAGCGATACCTCGAAATAGCCAGATTCGCCATTAACGTTCTTGTACTGCTCGTCGAACGAGGTTCCGCCAGCCTCAACAGCCTTGGCGAGAATCTCGGCCACATGAGCGAGCAACTCTTTAGCCTTCACGGTCGAAATAGCCGAAGCCGGCTGGTCGTAGTGAAGCTTTGCCCGCCAGAGTGCCTCATCTGCGTAGATGTTGCCGATTCCGCTGAGCACGCCCTGGTCGAGCAACACTCGCTTGATTCCCGAGTTCTTCTTTTTGAAGAGAGCCAGGACGCGAGCCGAATCGAATTCAGGATCCAACGGGTCACGAGCGATGTGCGCTGCCTGAGTCGGAATCACCCGAATCGGTGAGCCGAAGCCGCCCGCTCCCCCATCAGCCGTGACGACCATCGGGTCGAGTGCGAGCGAACCAAAGATTCGCTGGTCGACGAAGCGAAACTCTAGCGGGCCTTCGTTTGTTTCGAGTTCGATGGTGACTCGGTTGAGCTTGTCAGCCTCGAAACCTGGCGTTCTCAGCAGCATCTGACCGCTCATGCCAAGGTGCCCGATAAGGCATAGGTCGCTGCCTTGAAGCGGCAACCAGAGGAACTTGCCACGGCGAACCGCCGAATCGATGGTCTTGCCAGTGAGTGTCTCTACGAAGTCTCGAGGTGAACCCTGGTGCCTTTTGAGGGAACGAGCATCGTGAACCACGACATTGGTAACTTTGGCACCGATCACGCTGGCCGCGAGCCCGGCGCGAACCGTCTCGACTTCTGGTAACTCAGGCATTAGCCCAGCTGGGCTAGCAGTTCGGCAGCGGCTAGCTTCTCTGCCTCTTTGCGAGAGCGGGCCGTGCCGCTGGCTTCTTTTTGCCCAACTCGAACGGTTGAGAAGAAAGTGCGATCGTTGGTCGGACCCTCAAAGGTGGTCTCGTATTCCGGCTCCGGGAGGCGCTTTGCCGATGCCTTGGCATGCAGAAGCGACTTTGCGTCGTTGAGTGCGAGGTCGGTTTCGGTGTCGAGTAGCGGAAGAATCAGTCGCTCGATTAGCGCAGTGGCTTGGTCAATGCCCTGGTCGATGTAGACCGCGCCGATTATCGCTTCGACAGCGTCTGCCAAGACTTTGGACTTGCCGGCAGGAATCTGCTGGCCGCGGCCAAGCCTCAGAAACTCTTGAATTCCAAGTTCGCGAGCGACAGAGTCAAGCGCTTCGGTTGACACTACGCCCAGACGCATGCGGGTCAACTCCGCTTCATCGCGATGCGGATTGGCATCGAATAGATGCGCGGTAACAACAAAACCCAACACCGAATCGCCTAGAAACTCTAGACGTTCGCCATTGGGTTGGTTGTCGTTCTCGTACGAGAAGGAGCTGTGGGTTAGAGCCTGGGTCAGTAGACCGCGGTCGATGGTTACACCGAGTAGGCGGTCTAGGTCATCCAGGTTCAAGGATTGACCTAAGACTTAAGCGTCTGCGACCTTGCGGCCCTTGTACTCAAGGAACTGAGCGTTGCCGTTCGAGTCCTCGACTAGCTTGGCGCGGTGCGGCATGCTGTAGACGGTCTTACCGTTTACCACGGTCTTGACTAGGGTGACCTCGGCGGCCTTCCACTGCGAGCGGCGCGAGTGGGTGCGGCTGCGGGAGAGGCGTCTCTTAGGTACTGGCATTTCTACTCTTTCTCAAAGTTTTCTAGAGCCTTCCAGCGCGGATCAACCGGGCTTTCGTGCTCATGATTCGGGTTGTCACTCAACTTCTCGCCGCACTCAACACAAAGACCTAAGCAGTCTTCTTTGCAAAGTGGCTGGGAGGGAAGATTCGGAACAACCTCATCTCGAATGACTTGTTCTAAATCGATTTTCTCGTCTTCAACGACAAAGTCATCCTCGTTGATTAAAGAATAGGCGAAAAGTTCGACAAAATCCACCTTGACGTCAACCTCGATCGGGTCGAGACACCTGCTGCACTCTCCGATTGCGAAAGTGTCGCCTCCGCCGGTAGCCAAAATGCCTTCGTGAACCGACTCGAGGCGCAGTTCAAGCTCGAGGTCAGTGCCCGCTGGAACAGTCAGGATCGAGTTGCTGAGTTCTTCTGGCAGCGCGACGGCAAAGTCGACTCGGCGCATGTTGCCGGGTTTGTGCATTAGGTCACGCACGGATACTTCAAATTCTTTAGCCATTGCTCCACTTGCGTCCGTAAATCTTTGCGATTGACTCGGGCACGTAGCGCGAGATATCGCCGCCGAGTTCGGCAACCTGGCGAACCAAGGTGCTCGAGATGAAGCTAAGTGCGGGGTCTGAAGGCAGAAAAACGGTCTCGATCTTTCCGAGATCCCGGTTGACGAACGCCTGTGGTAATTCGCTAGCAACATCGGACCCGTTACGCAGACCCTTTACGATCACGTTGGCGCCGACCGACATGCAGTATTCACTGAGCAATCCGCTCGGGAGCTGGTGAACACTGACGTTGCTCAAATCCTCGTGGTCCAAAGTTTCCATAAGAATTGCGGCTCGGTCACCGAGGTCGAAGGCGGCTTGCTTGGCTGGATTGTGAACCACCACGATGTAAACGTGGTCAAACAGAGCAGCGGCGCGACGAGCGACGTCTAGGTGCCCGAGGGTGAACGGATCGAATGACCCCGGGTAGACGGCAAGTTTTGACATGGTTCTAGGTTACCCGAGCGGGCTATGCCTTGGCGAGGTTGGCTTGAGCGGCTTGATCGATGCGCTGCAGCGATTCGGCTAGGACTGGATGCTTTTCGAGCGTCGGGTCATCAGCGAGGACCTGTTCGGCCAATTTTCTCGCGTGCTGAATCAGGTCTGAGTCTTGAATAACACGCAGTAGACGCAGGGACGACCGACCGCCAGATTGGCTCGCACCGAGCACATCGCCTTCACGCCGCAGCTCGAGGTCAATCTCGCTGAGCTTGAAGCCATCGGTGGTCGAAGCGACCGCCTGAACGCGCTCTAACGCCAGCGTGGCCTCTTCTGCTGATGTGAGCAGGAGGCAGAGCCCTGGGAGCCCACCGCGCCCCACACGCCCTCTGAGTTGATGCAGTTGAGAGATTCCGAAACGTTCGGCATCGAGCACGACCATCACCGTTGCGTTGGGTACGTCAACTCCGACCTCGATGACTGTGGTTGAAACCAGGACGTCGATTTCTTTTGCCGTAAAGCGAGCCATCACATCGGTTTTTTCTTCAGAACTCATTCGGCCGTGAAGCAGACCGATCCGAACATCGGCAAGCGTTGGGTTCTGCGCTAGTGACTCAGCAACCGCGACCGCCGCCGCGAGTGGTTTCTTGACTTCGTCCGGTTCGATGTCCTCGGGAACATCAGCTTCATCGATTCGCGGGCAAACGACGAAAACCTGGCGACCGGCTTTGACCTCTTCGGCAACGCGCTGCCAAACTCTGGCGACCAACGCGGGTTGTTCGAGTTGCACCACGTGACTGCTGATCTCTTTTCGGCCGGCCGGTAGCTCGGTCAGGGTGGAAACATCGAGGTCACCGAAAACGGTAACTGCGAGGGTGCGAGGAATCGGCGTCGCGGTCATGGTTAGAACATGCGGCGGTGTCACGCCCTTGAGTCGCAAGGCTTCACGCTGTTCAACTCCGAACCTGTGCTGCTCATCCACAACGACCAGAGCCAGGTCGAGAAACGACACCTTTTCTGCAATCAGCGCGTGCGTGCCAACCACGATGCGGGCTTTACCCGAAACGATTTGCAACAGGGCTTTCTTCCGCTCAGCCGTGGGCTGCTGCCCGGTGAGGAGGGTTAGGCCAACCTCTTTTGCCAAATCCTCCCCCAAAGTTTTTTGCATCGAGGTGAGGTGCTGCGAGGCGAGCACCTCGGTTGGGGCAATCAAAGCAGCTTGCCCGCCACTGTCGGCAACGGCAAGCATTGCGCGCAGAGCAACCAGGGTCTTGCCAGAACCAACTTCACCCTGAAGCAACCGATTCATCGGGTGTTCGTTAGCTAGATCTGAGAGCAGTTGGTTGCCGACCTCCACCTGCCCGTTGGTGAGGGTGAACGGAAGTCTCTCGTCAAACCTGTCTAACAAGCCACCGACAACGGGAACTCGCGAGCCGGTTTTGGTGTGCTGGTTCTCTAACTTGCGCTTAACCAAGGTCGCCTGCAGTTCGAATGCCTCGTGAAACTTGAGAGTGTCTCGAGCGGCAAGCCACTGGTCGTGATTGGCGGGCTGATGCACCCAGCGGAGCGCCTGATCGACGCTCAGTAGACCTGCCTCGAGTGGTTCGTCTTCGGGCACGGACTCTAGGGTGTCGAGAATCACACCGACCGCGCGGGCGATCGTCCACGTTGTTGCCCATGAACTAGCCGGATAGATCGGAATCGGTAGATCGGCCCAAGCCTTTGCCGCTTCACCACTGATGTCTTCGGGGAATAGCTCGTAGTCCGGGTGAGCGAGTTGGATCTTGCCCTGATAGATGCCTGTTTTGCCGGCAAACAGACCCCGAGAGCCCGGCACCAGGTCTTTTTGACGCCAGGCCTGATTGAAAAACGTTAGCGACATAGTGCCGTTGCCGTCGGTGATGCGAACCTCAAGAATGCTGCCTTTGCGTCCGTTCATTCGCCTTTCGCGAACGTCCAAGATCTCGGCAACTACGCTCACGGCTTCGCCAACCGGTAGTTCAGAAATCTTTGTTAGTTCGCCGCGAGAGGCATAGCGCCTAGGAAAATGCAGAAGTAGGTCGGCAATCGTTTTTAGCCCAAGATTTTTGGCAAAAGATTTGGCCGTGCGGTCGCCCAGAACGCGGTCTAACGGTGTCTGAGGCAAAAGCATGGTTCAATGCTAAGCATGACTCGAATCATCGGTGGCCTAGCCGGCTCAATAAAGCTAAACTCCCCAGCCAAGGCAACCCGCCCAACCAGCGACCGAATTCGCGAAAGCATTTTCTCGAGGCTAGAGGCTCGGGATCTAATCGATGGCGTACTAGTTCTTGACCTTTACGCCGGCACGGGTGCTCTTGCGCTTGAAGCCGTAAGCCGTGGAGCAGGGGCTGCCTGCATGGTCGAGCGTGACGGTAAGGCCGCTGCTGTTTGCGTTGCTAATGCGCGCCTGATTCAGAAGTCGCTGGAAAAAGAAGACGTCGAGACCGAAACCAAGGTGGTCAACAAGGCCGTTGCGTCATTCCTTGCAACGAATGTTGACGAATACGACCTGGTGTTCATCGACCCGCCGTACGACATCAGCAATGAAGAAGTCGTGGAGAACCTGAGCGGTCTCAAACTCGCCAAAGATGCGGTTGTGATCGTTGAGAGATCTAGTAGAACTGACGCCCCGATTTGGCCCTCGGGTTTCGAACTTGAAGACACCAAAGACTACGGCGACACCGTGGTCTATTGGCTAAAAGCGAGCTAGAGGCTGCGCTCACCCTCACCGATGTAAAGCTGCTGCGGGCGGCCGATCTTGGTCGCTGCGTCGTGGTTCATCTCGCGCCAGTGGGCAACCCAACCTGGCAGACGACCTAGCGCAAACAAAACAGTGAACATCCGGGTCGGGAAGCCCATCGCCTTGTAGATAACGCCGGTGTAGAAGTCCACATTCGGGTAAAGCTTGCGCTCGGCGAAGTAATCGTCGGCCAAAGCCGCTTCTTCTAGTTCCTTGGCGATGTCCAGTAGCGGGTCGCTGACACCGAGCCCTGAGAGCACCTGATCGGCTGTCGCTTTGATGATTTTCGCGCGAGGGTCGAAAGACTTGTAAACGCGGTGGCCAAAGCCCATTAGGCGAATGCCGTCTTCTTTGTTCTTTACGCGCTCAACGTACTTCTGCACCGACTCCCCCGAGTCGTGGATGTCTTGCAGCATGTCTAGAACAGCCTCGTTTGCTCCGCCGTGAA
This sequence comes from Rhodoluna sp., assembly GCA_044372535.1. Taxonomy (GTDB): domain Bacteria; phylum Actinomycetota; class Actinomycetes; order Actinomycetales; family Microbacteriaceae; genus Rhodoluna. The sequence continues at coordinate 2,345 of JBILRS010000056.1, read as the reverse complement.
GCGGGCCAAACAGTGCGTTAACCCCCGCTGAGATAGATGCGAAGAGGTTGGCCTGGCTCGAGCCGACGAGTCGGACGGTTGCGGTGGAGCAATTCTGCTCGTGGTCGGCGTGCAAGATGAATAGCGTGTCGAGGGCCTTGGTGACAATTGGGTTCTCGACATACTCTTCGGCCATGTTGCCGAAGGTCAGACGCAAGAAGTTCTCGACGAAGCCTAGCGAGTTGTCTGGGTATAGCAGTGCCTGGCCGAGTGCGTTCTTGTGCGAGTAGGCAGCGAGAACCGGCATCTTTGCGAGCAAGCGGATCGTTGAAAGTTCGACCTGCTCCTCATCGTGCGGGTCTAGCGAGTCTTGGTAGAAGGTTGAAAGAGCCGACACACCAGACGACAGCACCGACATCGGGTGAGCGTTCGTCGGCATAGCGTGAAACAGGTTCTTGAGGTCCTCGTGAATCAGAGTGTGGCGGCGAATCCTGGTGTCAAAGTCGCTCAGCTCGGACTCGGTAGGCATGTTGCCGAAAATCAGAAGATAGGCCACTTCGAGAAATGTGCTCTTACTGGCGAGCTGCTCGATCGGGTAACCGCGATAGCGCAGGATTCCTTCTTCACCGTTGATGAAAGTGATTGCCGACTTGGTCGAAGCGGTGTTTACGAAACCCTGGTCGAGAGTGTTCAGGCCAGTGGACGCGTGGAACTTGGAGATGTCGACGGCTTTTGAGCCATCGGTAGCATCAAGGATCGGAAACTCTGCGGTTCCGCCCGGATAGCTAAGGGTTACTTTTTCGTCAGACAACTACGACTCCTTGGTTCCTGAATACAAGTCAAAGCCTAGTGGCTTCTAAACGCCTAGCGCCTTCGGCAATTCTCTCGTCGGTGGCCGTGAGTGCGAAGCGAACAAACTTGCTGGTCGATTCCTCGTAAAAACTGCCAGGCGCAACCAAGATTCCGAGTTCGGCAAGCCGATCAACCGTCTTCCAGCAGTCCTCGCCAAGAGTTGCCCAAATGTAGAGGCCACCCTTGCTGTCCTGAACCTCAAAACCGTACTTTTTGATCGCCGGCAGCAACACTTCGCGGCGAGCGCGGTAGATGGACTTCTCAGCAGCAACGTGAGCGTCGTCACCAAGGGCAACCGTCATCGCCCGCTGTACGGGCTGAGGGGTGTTTAGCCCCGAATGCATGCGCAGGTTGACGAGCGCCTTGATTAGGCTCTCCTCGCCCACTGCAAAGGCTGCTCGGTAACCGGCCAGGTTGCTCTGCTTGCTAAGTGAGTAAACAGCTAGGACGCCTTCGTAACTGCCTCCGCAAACAGCCGGGTCGAGAACGGTCGGGATGTGCTTTTGCTCCCATTCGTCCCAACCAAACTCGAGGTAGCACTCATCGCTTGCCAGTAGAGCTCCGAGTTCGCGCGCACGATCCACGGCAGCCTTCAGCTCTGCTGCCTCGAGCACACGACCGTCGGGGTTGCCGGGTGAATTGATCCAAATTAGTTTGGTGTTCGCAGGCCACTTGGCGGGGTCGTCCTCGTTGAGAATTTCGGCACCGGCGAGCGCCGCACCAACCACGTAGGCGGTGTAGGCAACCTTTGGCTGCACAACGACATCACCGGGACCGATGCCCAAGAGGATCGGCAACCAAGAAATCAGCTCTTTCGAACCGATTGTCGGCATTACTTGCTCGGGGCTTAGACCAGTTACACCGTGGCGACGCGCATACCAATCGACGACTGCCTGCTTCAGCTCGGGTGTGCCACCGGTGCGCGGGTAGCCCGGTGCGTTTGAGTTCGCGTTCAGGGCGTCCTGGATTATCTTCGGCGTCGGGTCGACGGGCGAACCGACAGAAAGGTCAACTAAACCGTCTCGGTATTCGGCAGCCTTGGCAGCAAAGGGCTTGAGCCCCTCCCAAGGATATTCCGGCAGCCGATCGAACAAGGGTTACTCGGCCTGCGGTGGCAAGACAGAAACCACTTCGTGGTCGCCAGCAATTGCTCCAACCTTGGCAGCGCCGCCAGGAGAACCTATTTCTGTGAAAAATTCAACGTTTGCTCTGTAGTACTCCGACCACTGACTTGGCAGGTCGTCCTCGTAGTAGATCGCTTCAACCGGGCACACCGGCTCGCAAGCGCCGCAGTCCACGCACTCGTCCGGGTGAATGTAGAGCATACGGTCACCCTCGTAGATGCAGTCAACGGGGCACTCTTCGATGCAAGCTTTATCTTTTACATCGACGCAGGGAAGGGCAATTACATAAGTCACAGGACTATTTTACCGATGACCACGCGCGCTCTTGCGCCAGACACCAGGGTGAATTCTTGGAAACAGGATGACGACGAAGCAGAGCGCTAGCGAACC
>JBILRS010000055.1:0-10303 GCA_044372535.1 Rhodoluna sp. | reverse complement strand
ACGCGGTTACCGATGGCCTGACTCGAGTACAGCTCGACTCCGGAATTCCCATTGGCTTCGGCGTGCTGACAGTCGACACCGAAAAGCAAGCCCTCGACCGCGCAGGGCTCGTAGGTTCGAAAGAAGACAAGGGTGCCGAGGCAGTTGAGGCTGCGATTGTGATGGCTAGACTGAAGCCGTAGCCTCACGAAAGGTAAGTTATGGAACTCGGAATTCAGATTCTTCTCGTACTTCACTTCATCGGCATCGGAGCCCTTCTAAGCGGTTTCTTCTACCAGCTCAAGAGCATCAAGAGTGGCATGACCGTAAACGCCGGCATTTTGCACGGCGCCTGGCTGATGTTGCTCACCGGCCTGGGAATGGCTGGGCTGGTTAAGCCCGCCGAACTAAACACCTTCATCGTTGCCTTGAAGACCGTTGCGCTAACCGCAATCCTCTTCGTCGCTTACAGATACAGAAAGAAAGAAAAGACCCCGGCTTGGGTGGTGCCAATCATCGCGTTGCTAACCACGGTGAACATCTCGTTGGCTATCTTCGGATCGGCCGTAACCGAATAGTCATTACTCGTTAGCGCTGGAACAGGTAACTGAGCCGCTTAGTGGTAAACCAGAGCCCGAGAACGATCATCACCACGAAGTAGAGCACGTGCCAGAGCACGCTCCAACTCAGGACTCCGAGGGTCAGCGAGCGAATCATGTCGGTGGCTTGCCAGAGCGGTAGCGCCTGCACGATCCACTGAGCCCACTCTGGGTAAACGGTTAGCGGGAAGAATGTGCCTGAGAACAGGAACATCGGCAGCAGGAAGAAGTTGATCCAGTTCATCTGCTGAAAGTTTTTCAGGTAGCTGGTGATTCCCATACCCACCGAGGCGAAACCGAAGGCAACGAGTAGCGCGCCGGGAATCGCTAGCAGACCCCAAGCCGATGGTACGTAACCCATCGAGCCGACAACAACCATGAAGCCGATCGCGTAGGCGAGCCCGCGCATCAGCGCGTAACTGATCTCACCGAGCGCAACGTCCAGTGGCCCGAGGCTGGTTGCCAACTGGCCCTGATACAACTTGCCGAAGTGCATCTTGAAGAACACGTTCCAGGTGGAGTCGTAGACCGCGCCGTTCATTGCGCTGGCTGCGAGCAGTGCTGGCGCGATGTAGGCGGCGTATGTGACTTCGTTGCCGGCGCCGTCCGAGAGGTTTGGAATGAACTGACCGAGGCCAACACCCATGGCGAGAAGGTAGAAGACCGGCTCCACGAAACCGCTGAGCACCACCAACCAGGACGACGAGCGCAGGCTGTAGAGATTGCGAAGCGTCACCGAGAACGGGCGGCCCGAGTAGACCGATGCGCCGAGTTTGCCATGGCGTCTTTCGGCGATTGAGATAGCCGAGTCGAGAGAGGCGTTTATCAGGCTCATGCTGCCAACTTCTTTGCGAACTTTGGATACGCGATGAAGAGACCGATCGCGGCAATGACCACGAAGTAGAGAAGGTGAATGATCATCGTTGACCCGGCAACCGGCTGTCCGTAGCTCAGCGCGCGACCCACGTCGGTGCCGTGCCAAACCGGTGAAATCCAACCGATCCACTGGAGGTATGGGGGCAAGCTTTCGAGCGGGTAGTAGGTGCCAGAGAACATGAACATCGGCGTGATGATGAAGCGGCCGATTATGGCTAGGAAGCCATCGTCATTCTTTAGGTACGCGGTCACGCCGAGCATGACCGAAGCGAAAGTGACTCCGGCAATTACCGAAACCAGCAGCAAGGGCACAAAGGACGCGAGCGTGACAGCGCCAAAGGCTAGCAAGACCAGCTCGTAGAGCAAGACCTGCAAGAAACATCTGGCCGCCGATGCCAGCATGACCCCGTCAACGATCTGTCGGCCGGTGATTGCCGTGGAGTTCATTGCATAGAACGTGCGCTCCCAGAAGAAGCCCTCGAGTGTCGGAAACGTGACCTCCTCCATAGCCCCCTGGATACCAGCGGTAATCAGGAGCGCGGGGGCAAGAAAAGTCAGGTAGCTCTGCCCGCCAAGAAAGGCCGCCTCTTGGTCGACCAGCGAACCGATGCCGATGCCCACCGAAAGCAGATACAAAACCGGGTTACCAAAACCGAAAGCAACCAGAGACTGCCACCACTTGAGCATCGAACGGATTCGCGTTTCGGCAACGTAAAAAGCGCCCCAGCGCATCGAAACCCGAGGGTCAACCAGCGTCGCGGCACCTTGCCAGGTGGTTTTCATGTCGCTCACTACTCGACCAGCGTTCTTCCGGTGAGTCTCAAGAAGACGTCCTCGAGTGAAGAACGTCGAACGAGCGAGGTAATTGGGTGAAGACCGAGTTTGGTGATTTTCTCGAGCTCTTTTTCTCCGTTTGCCGAGTAGATCAGAATTCGGTCTGGCAAGACCTCGATTCGGTCACCAAACTTGGCCAGTTTCTTGGCAACCGAGGCGTTGTTCTTCGAACCAAAACGCACCTCGAGCACTTCTTTGCTCGAGTACTCCTTAATCAGCGCTGCCGGGCTGCCCTCGGCCATGATCTTGCCTTTGTCCATGACGACTAGGCGGTCGCAGAGCTGCTCGGCTTCGTCCATGTAGTGGGTGGTGATTACCAGGGTGACGCCGAGCTCCTTGAGGCTAAACAGTCGATCCCAGAGCACGTGGCGAGCCTGCGGGTCGAGTCCGGTGGTCGGCTCGTCGAGCATCAGGATCTCGGGTTCGTTGACCAAACCGCGAGCGATCGTGAGTCTGCGCTTCATGCCGCCCGAAAGCTCTTCGGTCTTGTTGTTGCGCTTCTCTTCGAGCTGCGCGAATGCCAGAAGTTCTTCGATCTTGACCTTGAGGTATTTGCGCGAAAGGCCGAAGTACCGGCCGTAGGTCATCAGGTTTTCCCAAACCTTGAGTTCGCGGTCCAAGTTGTCTTGCTGTGGCACCACGCCGAGGTGAGCGCGGATCTCTGGCCCGTGCTGGTCTGGGTCCTTGCCCAAAATCAGTAGCTCGCCACTGGTTCGACGCGAAGTCGAAGCAATCATCTTCATCGTGGTTGACTTGCCAGCACCGTTGGGGCCGAGCAACCCGAATGCCTCACCCTTCTTCACCTCGAAGTTGATGCCGTCGACTGCGATGAAGTCGCCATAGACCTTGGTCAGGCCGGTCGCGCGAATCATTACTTCTTCATTGGTTTTTGACACTGGTAATCCTCATCATCTTTGGAGAGCATTTCAGACTAACCGAAAACAACCGATATCCTTGTAACCATGCCTACCTCGAAGAAGCCGATGCTCGGCAACACCAGAGTGACCGGCAAAGAGCAGTTCTACACCCCCACCGCACTGGCCGACAGACTGGTTGGCGAGGTGGTTGCTCGGGTTACCGACTTTCACACCAGAACCGTGCTCGAGCCGGCTGGTGGCACTGGCGCATTCGTGGACGCCGCCGATAGAGCTGGCGCCGCAAGGATTCTGAGCATCGATATCGAACCGAAGCATGAGAAGGTTTCGCGCGCGGACTTCTTGGAGCACGTGGTGCCCGAGCACAACGCGATCACGATATCGAACCCGCCGTTTGGCCGCAACAACAGCCTGAGCATCCCATTTTTCAACCGAGCCGCCGATTACAGCGAATACATCTGCTTCATCGTTCCGCGCTCCTGGCGCAAGTGGTCGGTAATCAACCGTCTCGATCGCCGCTTCGAGTTGGTGCATGACGAGGATCTGCAAATTGATTACGAGGACGAAGACGGCAAACGACTAGTGGTGCAGAACCGCCTGAACACCTGCTTTCAAATCTGGCGCCGCTCGGCCACACCGCGCCCGCTCGTCCGAGTTGTCGACAACGGAATTGTCACCAAGACCTCTTCACAGTTAGCAGACGTTGCCCTCACGGTGTTTGGTTTCAACTGCGGCCGGGTTAGAACTGAGTTTGAGCGCAGAGCCAACTCGACCCAGATGTTTTTGAAGCTCAACCACCCCGATGCCCTAAAGGCTCTCCAAACAGCCGACTTTTCGCGCTTCTACAAAAACACCGCATACACCGAAGCGCTCTCGCTGCAAGAGATTAACTACCTCCTGAACGAAATCATTCTCGGAAATCCTCAGCTAGAAGAAGTAGGTTAGAAACCTTATGAGCAATCCAGGTGGGCGCGGACGCCCAATTTCGAAAAAAGATGACGGCCCGAAGGCAAAGTACAGCCAACTTTTTCCTTACCTCAAAGAGCACAGGGGTCAACTAAGCATCGCGGTCGTCTTGAGCCTCATCGGCGCAGTCGCGTCGCTAGCTCAACCAATGGTCGTTGGCCAGATCATCACGGCCGTGACTGACAAGAAACCCCTTGGTGTGATCATCTTCGCGCTGGTCGGTATTACCCTTGCATCCGCAATCACCAGCGGATTCATGTATTTCGTACTCGCTCGAGCAGGAGAGGGCGTTGTTCTTTCGGCACGCCAGAAGCTGGTTCACCGACTACTTCGCCTGCCAATCAAGGAGTACGACCTTCGTCGCACCGGAGACCTTGTCTCGCGCGTTGGCTCCGATACAACACTTCTTCGTTCCGCCCTGACCCAAGGCTTCATCGACGCCGCAGGTGGAGCACTCATTTTCGTAGGTTCGGTAGTTGCCATGGCAATCATCGACCCACTCCTACTCGGACTCACTCTCGCAATGATTTCCGTTGCGATCGCGTCGATTGGTTTCACGGCCCGCCGCATTCGCGCGGCAACCACCAAGGCGCAAGCCCGTGTTGGCGATATGTCTGCAGCCGTGGAGCGAGCACTCGGTGCTGTGCGCACCATTCGCGCTGCCCGTGCCGAGACACGCGAAACCGAACAGATCAACGACAACGCCCACAACGCATACGTGCAGGGCGTCAAGATCGCGAAACTCAATTCAGCGGTGATGCCCGTCAGCGGTCTTGCAGCTAACGCAGCGTTCATGGTCGTCCTTGGTGTTGGCGGTTACCGCGTAGCAAGCGGTGAAACCGAAGTTGCCAGCTTGGTGACCTTCATCCTGCTGATGTTCCTGATGATTCGCCCGGTTGGTCAGGCATTCCAGGCCTACTCGAGCGTGCAGAGTGCTCTCGGAGCCCTCGCCCGCATTCAAGAGATCCTCGATGTGCCACTCGAAGAGAGCGCTAACGAGGTTCAGCTGACCAAGCCACGAAAGGCCGAGAACAAAACGGCTATCGAATTCCGTAAGGTCAAGTTTGCTTATGCGCCAGTCGACGGCGAAAAGTCGCCAGACGTGCTTCACGGCGTATCGTTCAAGATCGAGCGCGGAAGCCGCGTCGCCATCGTTGGCCCGAGCGGTTCAGGCAAATCGACCACCTTCTCGCTAATCGAGCGCTTCTATGAGCCAACCTCGGGCGACATCTTGCTCGATGGTCAGCGAGTTCACGCGATGAGCCGCGACTCCCTGCGCGAACAGATTGGTTACGTTGAACAGGACGCCCCTGTGCTCGCCGGTTCGATTCGCGACAACCTACTAATCGGTTCGCCAAACGCAACCGACAAAGAGCTCAAGGCAGTTTTGGAAGAAGTGAACCTAACCGAGGTGCTCAAGCGCCACAAAAAGGGACTCAAAGCCGAGGTTGGCGAGCAGGGCATAATGCTCTCGGGCGGTGAGCGTCAGCGTCTAGCCATTGCACGTGCGCTTCTGGCCGCTCCCCCGATTCTGCTTCTCGACGAGTCGACCTCAAGCCTCGACGGCATCAACGAACAGCGCATGCGCGAGGCAATTGACGCGGTAGCCAAGAACCGAACCATGATTGTCATCGCCCACCGACTCTCAACGGTCGTAGATAGCGATCAGATCATCGTCCTCGAAAAGGGCAAAGTCATTGGCACTGGCACTCACAAGCAACTGTTGAAGAGCACGCCGCTCTACAAGGAGCTTGCAGCCACGCAAATGCTCGACTAGCGATTCGCGTTTCTTAACCCACCGGTCGTGAGCTTGTTTTCGTCATAGATGATGCAGGTGGCGATTCGATCGCCCTTAGCCCAGGATTTCTCTGAGGGCACTAGCGGGAACATTTCTAATTCGGACCTGTCGTAGCGAAGTCCGGCGAATTTCTCGAACGAAGTGATGCAGAAGTTGTTTGCCAGTTCGGCAATCTTGGTGGCGTCAAACCTGTCGCCCTTGGTGCGCACATTACCGGCCGACATAACCTCGCCGAAGTGAGGCTTTTCGCAATCAACGGCTTGGGCGATGCCAACTTCTCCGGTGGCGGCCTCCTCCGAGAGGCACTGACCCACCTTCAGGTCGCCGATTGCCACGGTTGTTCCTTCGACCACTTCAATTGGGTCGGTGCTGGAGCCAGCGCAGCCGGCGAGCAGCAGCGTGCTGGCAACCAGAGCCAAAACCTTGCGCATGAGACCTCCTTGAACGTTTCAAGGATACAAGCGAGGAGTAGTCTTGAAGCGTTTCGATGACGAAAGGCTAACTTTGAGCACGCCAACCCGCGAGGATGCACTTGCCCTTGATGCCAACGACCCGTTAGCAAAATACAAGCAACTCTTTCAGATCAGCGACCCCAACCTCTGCTACCTCGACGGCAACTCGCTCGGACGCATGCCACTAGAGACCATCAAGCGAATCAACTCGTTTCTAACCGACGAATGGGGCCGCGAACTGGTTGACGGTTGGAGCCACTGGATCGACGAAGCCTCACCCACCGGCGACCTGATGGGCAGAGCCGTTCTCGGCGCAGGACCTGGCCAGGTTTTGGTGCAAGACACCACAAGCGTGAACTTCTACCAGCTCTGCAGTGCTGCGATCAACGCTCGCCCAGGTCGCAAAACGGTAATCATCGACTCGAGCAACTTTCCGACCGACCGTTACGTGCTCGCCGGCATAGCCGAAGCCCAAGGCCTGAAACTAGTAACTCTGGACAACGACGGCATGGGCGGGCCAAACGCGCAGGCAATCGCCCACGAGCACGAACTGATCACCCCAGAAGCCCTCGAGCCTTTTCTGAGCGAAGACGTCGCCCTGGTCACTCTGCAGGCGATTCACTATCGCTCGGGCTCGCGTCCGGATATCAAAGCAATCACCGACCTCTGCCGCCGCTACGGGATCCTCGTGGTTTGGGATGCCAGCCATGCGGCAGGCGCGATCGAACTCGACTTCGACGCCAACGGCGTTGACCTTGCGGTTGGCTGCACCTATAAATACGGCAACTCCGGCCCGGGCTCGCCAGCCTGGCTCTACGTGCGCAAAGAGCTCCAAACCCAGTTGCGCGTGCCGATTCAGGGCTGGTTTGCCCAAGACGCCCAGTTTGAGATGGGCCCGTTCTTCGAGCCAACCGACAAGATTCGCCGATTCCAGATCGCCAGCCCGAGCATCATCGGTTTGCGCGGTGTCCAGGTTGCCTACGAAATGATCGAGGAGGCCGGCATCGCTGCAATCGCAGAGAAGGCCGCCAAGGGCACCGACCTGATGATCGAACTTTTCGACGCTTGGCTAGCTCCGTTGGGATTCGGGCTAATGACCTCACGCGATTCGAAGAAACGCGGGGGCCACATCACCGTTTCGCACCCCGAGGCCAAGCGAATCGCCGCCGCCCTGCGCAAATACGCCAACGTCGTGCCCGACTACCGAGTTCCAAACGGTATTCGCCTGGCAATTGCGCCACTACCGACCAGCTACACCGAAGTATTCGACGGGTTCTTGAGAATCAAGGAATCGGTCGAACGCGAGGACTACAAGAAGATCGAAGACAACGGAAGCCGCGTCACATGAGCGAAAAAGCAGTCACCTACATCTCTTACCTGAAGGTCGATGAACTTCTCGAACTTCAGAAGCCGCTGAGCGACGGCGAACACGACGAAATGCTGTTCATCGTCATTCACCAGACTTACGAGCTGTGGTTCAAGCAGATGCTGCACGAGGTTGCCGAACTTCAGCGCTCCCTCGAGGCAGGCGAGACTCACCGCAGCCTCGCCCTGCTAGGACGCGTCCGCACCATCATGAAAACCTGCGTCGGCCAGATCGACATCCTCGAAACCATGACTCCGCTTCAGTTCAACTCGTTCCGAGGCCGTCTCTCATCGAGCAGCGGTTTTCAGAGCGCTCAGTTTCGCGAGTTCGAGGCCGTCCTGGGTCGCCGCGATTACGCCGGTGCTGATGCCGAAAAGAAAAGCGGCATGGGAATGGCCGAGCACCTGGTCGAAGGGTCGAAGGCGAGGGCGAGCGTTGAGGCTGCCATGAACCGCCCAGCAGTTTGGGATTCGATGTTGGTTTATCTAGCCGGCCGGGGCCACGCAGTGCCGAAGGAGCTGCTGGAGCGCGATGTAACAGCTCCATACGAGGCAAACGAAGAACTGCAAGAAGTTCTTCTCAAGGTGCACCACGAAGATCCAGACGCAGCCGCGGTCTGCGAGCGACTCGTTGACCTAGACGAAGGCTTGCAGGAGTGGCGCTACCGCCACGTGAAGATGGTCGAGCGCACGATCGGCCAGAAGATCGGGACGGGCGGCTCAAGTGGAGTCGGATACCTTGCCTCGACATTGTTCCGCTCGGTCTTCCCCGACCTCTGGGCGATTCGTTCGCGCTTCTAGTTGTTGGTGCAGCAGAAGACTTTGCGCGCGTATTGATTGCTTCGGTCAATAAGTGTCAAATAGAATTCAAATATGGTTGAGATTGATCTTGTATTTTCCGAACAGCTTCGCACCGCACGCCGCAACGCCGGCCTGAGCCTGGCGGAGGCCTCCGACGGCATCTGTTCGATTAGCTACCTTTCGCTAATCGAGTCAGGCAAGCGCAACGCGAACCCGCGCATGGCTCGTGAGCTTGCAGCCCGCATGGAGATCAAGCTTCCGGCTCCCCTAATCACAGCTGGCGTTCACCCGCTCTCGGAGCGCGCCGAACTTGCCTATCGCACTGGTGGCATGAAGGCAGCTAAGAAGTTCATCGACCGCATGGACAACGCACCAGAATCGCTTTTGATTCAGGGTCTTGACGCCGAGCGCAACGGAAAGCTTGCCGAGAGTGCCAAGTTGCTCCAGACCGCTTTTGAGGCTCCATTCGTTTCACCGGTAACCAAAATGTCGGTCGCGCTAGCCCGCACGCGAGTGCTTAGAAGCCTCGGACACATTCAACACGCAATTTCGATTGGCGAATACGCACTCGAAGAATGGCGTGGCTACAGTGATGAACTCACCGAGGTTGTCGTTGCTCTTCGCGGCACAATTGCTAGCGCCTACATCGAAAGTGGCGATCTGAGCCGAGCAAGTGAACTCAGTGACTTAGACCTGAACGAACTGCCGAGCCCTCGTGCCAAGGCACTTAGCCTTTGGGCTAAATCTGACATCAAGACTGACGAAGGTGACTTCATTGAGGCCGAGTTACTAACTCGTGAAGCCTTGGTTTGGGCCAGAATGGCCGAATACCCGCAATTGCGGGCGACTTTGCTTGCTTGCCAGGCAATTGGCGCTCAAATGAATCCAAAGCCAGACTTCAAGGCAATCAGTGCTGACTTAGATGAAGCCCAAGCATTGATTGAAGAATTTGAGGGCAATTTGTCATTCGTTCATCAGGGGCGAATGCTAATCGCTGCGAGAACTGGTGATCGCGCCGGAGTGATGGCAGCCTACGAGCTGGCAAAGCATTCGGTAAGTGAAGAAGAGAAGTTGGAAGTCGCTCGTTTTGCCTACAACTGCTACACGGCTTTCGTTCTAGTCGGCATGGACTCCGAGGCCAAGGTGGAACTGGACAAGGGACTAGAGGCCCTTGAAGGAACCACAGTCTCTCGCATGGCGGCGATCCTTTGGCGTCAGCTTGGCGAGGTTTTCAAGAACTCGGGCGACACCGACAAGGCGATGATGTGCCTATTGAAGGCTACCGAAATGCTTGGGCTTGACGCGCACGTCGAGAACTTCACCGCACCAGTGATTCTTGGCAAAAAGAAGTAACTAGAGCCGCCAGGCCGGCAGCAGAGGTCTTAGCTCACGCTAGAGCTTTTAAAATGGGCCGTTCTGAAGCCAACCCTTGAAGTGAGGCTTTCCAAGTGAAACCCACTTGGCCAGGCTTGGCGAACCAGCACTTCTCCAAGCCTTCATTTCATCACTTTTCAAGAGCCTCTTTGCGTTCACCCAGTCGTCATTCGCCCAATCTGGGTCTGATGCCGCCACATCGGATTCGGATCCTTCTGCCCGTTTGGTGCTGGACTCGACTCCTTCTACCCATTGGGCTCCAGTGCCAATTGGGTCATCTTCTTTAGACAACGACAATTCCGTGAGCGCGACCATGAGGGCGTGAATGAAACCACCGATTGCAAGCAACCCGGCAAAAATCAGCCAGCCGACCTCACTGGACCC
>JBILRS010000054.1:0-10357 GCA_044372535.1 Rhodoluna sp. | reverse complement strand
TGAGCGATCACTTGAAAACTCGCTCACTCTCGAGGATCTCCCGCGTCACATCGGCGTGATACTTGACGGCAATCGCCGATGGGCAGAGCGCAAGCCCGCAACCTCAACCGCCGACGGCCATGCCGCGGGCGCTGCGAAAGTGATCGAGTTTCTCGGCTGGTGCCAAGACATCGGTGTGAACGTGGCCACCCTGTATCTGCTCTCAACCGACAATCTCACCAAGCGCGAAAGCAAAGAGCTGCACGAGTTAATGGATGTGATTGGCACCCTGGCGCATGACTTGGCGAACTCGAAGACCTTCAAGCTGCAGCTCGTGGGAGACAGAGAGGCATTGCCTAAGGAGCTCCTGAAGAAACTCGAGGGCGCCGAAAAGCTGAGCAAGAAATCAACGGGACTCCACGTGAACCTCGCGGTCGGCTACGGTGGCCGCAAAGAAATCGCCGACGCGATGCGCTCGATTCTCAAGAAGCACGCCAAGAAGGGCACAAGTGTTGAGTCACTGGCCGACCTACTGACCCCCGAATTGATCACCGAGCACCTCTACACCGGAGGCCAGCCAGACCCCGACCTGGTGATTCGCACATCGGGTGAACAACGTCTCTCGGGTTTCCTACTTTGGCAGAGCGCCAACTCGGAGTTCTACTTCGAAGAAGCCCTCTGGCCCGATTTCAGGCGCGTCGACTTCTTGCGTGCGATCCGTGCCTTCGAGCGCCGTCACCGCCGTTTCGGCGCCTAGGTTACCGGTAGGTTACGAAACACGCATTCGGGCGTGTCGCACGAAATCACAGCTCCAATCTCGTCATAAAGTCTCTACAAGCCTTCAATAAAGGAGCATGTGTGACTAAAGCCACCACCGCCCAAAAGTCCGCCGCAAGCGCGAAGGCTGGTGAAAAGCTTCGAACATACATCCTCGACACATCCGTCTTACTGAGCGACCCAAAGGCACTGTTCCGTTTCAAAGAGCAGTCGGTGGTGATCCCGATCATCGTGATCAACGAGCTCGAGAAGAAGCGTCACGACCCTGAGATCGGCTACTTCGCCAGACAGACCCTCCGCTTCCTTGACGACCTGAGAAGCGAACATGAACGCCTCGACTTCCCAATCGAAGTCGGCGACGGAGGAACCCTGCGGGTCGAACTGAACCACATCGACCAATCGGTGCTTCCGGTCGGATTCCAGTTGGGCGACAACGACTCACGCATTCTCGCCGTGGCATTCAACCTAGCCAACGAGGGCCACGACGTTACGGTCGTCTCTCAAGACCTACCGATGCGCGTCAAAGTCGCTGCCCTCGGCATGCGCGCCGAGGAGTATCGCAACAACATGGCGGTCGACTCCGGCTGGACAGGCGTTTCAGAACTAGCGATTTCGCCAGACGAGATGGCCAAGTTCTACGACGAAGAGGTTCTCAAGTCCAAAGAAGTGAAAGACATGCCGGCCAACACCGCGCTGATCGTCACATCAGCCAGAGGCCAAGCCCTTGGTCGAGTAACCGCAGAGAAGACCGTCAAGATGGTTCGCGGTGACCGCGATGTCTTTGGAGTCCACGGACGCAGCGCCGAGCAACGACTAGCGATCGACCTCCTGCTCGACCCGGAGGTCGGCATTGTCAGCCTCGGTGGTCGCGCCGGCACTGGTAAGTCGGCTCTAGCCCTCTGCGCAGCTCTCGAAGCAGTCCTCGAGCGTCGAGCCCACAAGAAGATCATGGTCTTCCGCCCCATCTACGCAGTCGGCGGCCAAGACATCGGCTTCCTACCCGGCACCGAAAACGAGAAGATGAACCCTTGGGGTCAGGCAATCTTCGACACACTCGGAGCCCTCGTCTCCAAAGAGGTGATCGACCACGTTGTCGAGCGCGGAATTCTCGAAGTGCTACCGCTAACCCACATTCGCGGACGCTCACTCCATGACGCATTCGTGATCGTCGACGAAGCGCAGTCGCTGGAGCGAAACGTGCTATTGACAGTGCTGAGCCGTATCGGCCAAAACTCAAAGGTGGTCCTGACTCACGACGTCGCTCAGCGCGACAACCTTAGAGTCGGCCGCCACGACGGAATCGCCGCAGTGATTGAAGCATTGAAGGGTCAGGCCCTCTTCGGCCACATCACGCTCATGAGGTCCGAGCGTTCGGCGATTGCCGCCCTCGTTACGGATTTGCTAGACAACTAACTCCGCTAGCTGGGGATAACTTGGTCGCTGGCTTTCACGCAGGTCTAGCCTTGCCAGATGTTTCAACTACTGGGAGCGGCCTACTTGGCCTTATTCACTATTCCGCTGGTGGTAATCGATCTTCGTGAGCGGCGGCTGCCAAACAAGATCACTTTGCCTGCGATTGCTTTGACTTTTGTGGGCATCATGCTGACCGGTGACTGGGGTCGTGTTGGGGTGGCAGTGATTTGCGCTGCGGCCCTGTTCTTGTTGGGTACGGCGCTTAGCTTTAAGGGTTGGTTGGGGATGGGCGATGTGAAGCTGCTGGTGCCTATCGGGTTGACTCTCGGTTGGTTCGGTTGGGAGGTTCTGGCTATCGGCCTGGGCTTGGCGTTCTTTCTCGCCGGTGGCTATGTTTTTGTGCGCATGGCGATGCAAAAGATAACGGCCACAAGCACTATTGCGCTCGGGCCGTTTCTTCTACTCGGGTTTTGGGCTGCTGTTATTCAGCCGGCTTGGTCATCGATAGCACGTTGAGTGCTTTGTCGAGCTGTTCCATGGTTAGCTTTTCGCCGTCGACATAGCCGAGCTCGATGGTGGCTTCGCGAACCGTGATTGCCTTGTTGACCGCGTGCTTGGCTATCTTCGCTGCTGCTTCGTACCCGATGTACTTGTTGAGCGGGGTGACGATGCTCGGGCTCGACTCGGCGAGGGCTAGTGAGCGCTCTACGTTTGCTTCTAGGCCCTTGACGGTCTTGTCGGCGAGGAGTCGAAGTGAGTTGCTCAGCAGGCGAATGCTCTCTAGGAGAGCGTTGCCCATTACCGGAATGGCTACGTTGAGTTCGAAGTTTCCGGAGGCGCCGGCCCAGGCGACGGTTGAGTCGTTGCCGATGACTCGGGCGCAGACCATCATCACTGCTTCTGGGATTACCGGGTTCACCTTGCCGGGCATGATGCTCGAGCCTGGCTGTAGGTCGGGAATGCTTAGTTCACCGAGTCCCGCGTTGGGTCCTGAGCCCATCCAGCGAAGGTCGTTGTTGATCTTGGTCAGGCTCACTGCGAGCACTCTGAGAGCGCCAGAAGCCTCGACAAGGCTGTCTCGGGCTCCCTGAGCTTCGAAGTGGTTGCGCGCCTCGGTGATCGGGAGTCCGGTCTCTTTGGCGAGCAGGCGAATTACTTCTTGCGGGAAGCCCTTCGGGGTGTTGATGCCGGTGCCAACTGCGGTTCCGCCGAGGGGAACTTCGGCGGTGCGAGCGATGGTGCTCTCGACACGCTCGATGGCGTAGCGAATCTGGGCGCCGTAGCCACCGAACTCTTGACCGAGGGTGACCGGGGTGGCGTCCATAAGGTGAGTGCGGCCGGCCTTGACCACCGACTTCCAGAGCTCGGCTTTTTCTTCGAGCGCTTTGGCGAGGTGGTCTAGGGCGGGGAGCAGGTCGTGAATAAGTGCTGCGGTGACGGCAACGTGGACGCTGGTTGGGAACACGTCGTTCGAAGATTGGCTGGCGTTGACGTGGTCGTTCGGGTGAACTTCGGCACCAAGAAGCTTTGTGGCCAGAGTTGCAAGGACCTCGTTCATGTTCATGTTCGAAGAGGTGCCGGAGCCGGTCTGGAAGATGTCGACCGGGAACTCTCCATCGTGGTTGCCTGAGACTACCGCGTCGGCAGCCTGCGAGATTGCTTCTGCGATCTTGCCATCGAGCACGCCGAGTGCTGCGTTGGCGTGGGCGGCTGCCTTCTTGATCTGTGCGAGAGAGGCGATGTGAGCGCGCTCAAGGGTTGTTCCGCTGATTGGGAAGTTCTCGACCGCGCGCTGGGTCTGGGCGCGGTAGAGGGCGTTTACGGGTACTTTGACCTCGCCCATGGTGTCGTGCTCGATGCGGTATTCCACGTTGAAACCTTTCGGATTTAGTCGATGTCGCCCACGGTTACGATTGGGCGAATTTCGCCCAAGTCAAGCCGATAGTTTGCACCTACGACACCCAATTTACCCGTCTTTACGGCATTGGCGATGAGCGAGGACCTAGTGAGTAGCTCGTTGATGGTGTCCTGAATGTGAAGAACGGTGATTTCATCGATTTCAAACTTGCCAGCAAGGTGAGCGGCCTCGACGGTGGGTTGGATTCTGGCGACCAGATTGTGAATGAACTCGCCCTCTGAACGCATGTTGCCCTCTATTGAGTCGATGGTTGCCCGGATAGCGCCGCACTCGTCATGACCGAGAACCAGAATCAACGGGGTGCCCAATACCTCGACGCTGTATTCGAGTGACCCGATTATGGTCTCCGCCAGGACCTGACCAGCGTTTCGAACCACAAAAAGGTCACCGAGACCGGCGTCAAAGATGATTTCAGCCCCGAGGCGACTATCGGCGCAGCCAAAGAGCGCTGCGAAGGGTTTCTGCTTTTCGACAATCTGGTTTCTGCGGTCGGCGTCCTGATTTGGGTGTTTTTGATTTCCGCTCACGAACCGCTGATTTCCGGCATTGAGCGCAGCCCAGGCTTCTTTCGGAGTTTGTGGTCTTGGCACTTTTAGTACTGTGCTTTCTTTTGTTCGATTGACCCGGCGATGAAGTCGAAGTCCTCAACTGAACCGTTGCCGTAGAGAATCACGTAGTCACTCTCGTTGAGAGTTAGAACCCTCACGTAGTCCCAGTCTTTCGGTGGATCACGTTTTTCGATTGCGGTGTAGATGTCCCATTGGCCCCCGTATTTTGCGGGCTTAGCTGCAGTGAGTTTCGTGCCCTGGAGTTTCAGTGCCAGCCAGGTGGGGTTGCCACCAAAGCCCTGAATCATGCCGATGTATTCGTTCTTTGGGCCGACGAATCCGGCGGTGAAGGCAGGCACGGTATCGGCGGGGTTGGCCGACCACTGGGCCTTGTTCGACCACCAATCAAGGGGGAGTTGCGGGGCGACAATCTTGAACTTTGAGGCATCGGCTGCCGACTGGGCAATGGCGACGTAGTCGATTCGCTTGATTTGGCTGGTGTCGTCTCGGGGAACTATCAAAACTATGGCCACGACCAAGCCAATGGTTGCCAGCAGCGACAGTGCGAGGTTTACGACTGTTTGTCTTGCTCTGCGCTGTGCTGCTGCGTCACTCACTCGGAGGATTCCTTGAGAGTCTTCTCGATCTTGTTGCGAGCGCCAGCTAGCAGGGCCTCGCAGTGCTTGGCCAGGGCCTCGCCACGCTCCCAGAGCTTCATGCTGTCTTCAAGCGAAACGCTGCCGGCTTCGAGCTCGTTGAGCACTCGAGTCAGCTCGTCGCGAGCCTGCTCGTAGCTCAGCTCTGCGGTGTCATTCTTTTTCTCGGCCATGATTTCCTCAGTTTAATCGTTTGCGGTTGCTTCGAGTTCGCCCTTGGCGAGGCGAATCTTGAGTGTTTGTTTAGGTTTAACCTTCGACGCGTCATTGACCACATGCCCCGAGGCGTCACGAATCACGGCATAGCCGCGATCTAGGACACCCTGGGGAGACAGTGAACGCAAGACACCGCGATCGGACTCGAGTTTCGCTTCGGCTCTGTCAAGTTGAAGTACCAATTCGCCGCGAAGCTGGTCAACCGCGCGCTCAAGGTCGCCGGTTTTGTCATCGATGAACCCGAACGGGTTGGCCAGAATCGGGCGCGAGCGAATCTGCTCGATCAGGTTGCTCTGGTTGTGAATGAAGTTGGCGATTCGATTCACCATGCGGGCTAGGTAATCTTCGATATTTGCGCGTTCCTGAGCGGCATCCGGCACCACGCGCTTGGCAGCGTCGGTCGGGGTTGAAGCCCTCACGTCGGCAACGGCGTCAAGTAGCGGGCTGTCATTTTCGTGGCCAATCGCCGAGACGATCGGAGTTTTTGCTGCCGCTGCCGCTCGCACGAGAGCCTCGTCGCTGAACACGATCAAGTCAAGGAACGCGCCACCACCGCGGGCGATGATGATCACGTCAACCTCTGGGTCGGCGTCCAAGGCTTGAATGGCTTTGATTACGGCCGGAGCGGCGGCTTCACCCTGAACCGGGGTGTTGATGACCTCGAACTGAACGGCTGGCCAACGAAGTCTCGCGTTTTCTAAGACGTCCTTTTCGGCGTCCGAGTTTTTGCCGGTGATCAGCCCAACTTTGCGGGGCAGGAAAGGCAGCGGCTGGCGTTTGCTCGGGTCAATGACGCCCTCGGCAATTAGCTTTTGTTTCAGCTCTTCGAGTTTTGCAAGCAGGTCGCCTAAGCCCACTTTGCGAATGCTGCTGACTTTGAGCGAAAGCTTGCCGTTCGGCACGTAGTAGTCCATGACGCCCGAGACGATGACGCGGTCACCGTCGGCGAAGGAGTCTGTGCTTGCGTTGATGACGTTGGCGAAGATCACCAAATCGATGCTGGCAGCGCCATCTAGGTCTTTGAGAGCTGGGTAGACGTGGCCCGAGTAGTTTGGCTTGAACTTGACCAGTTCGCCTTCTACGTATGCAGTTGGCCACTTGCGAATCGCGGTGGCTACTCGCTCGGAAAACTCGCGAACGGAGTACGGGCGATCTTCACCCGATTGCGCCTGTTCGCTCATTGCCCTGCCCCGCTTAGAATTGACTTGTGGCTGAAAACAATGTTATCCCGACCCCTGGACACGGGCGTGTGCTCCTGGCGTCTCCGCGCGGCTATTGCGCGGGCGTCGACAGAGCGGTAATCGCCGTCGAAAAGGCACTAGACCACTACGGCGCACCCGTTTACGTGCGCAAACAAATTGTGCACAACAAGCACGTCGTGTCATCGCTCGAAGCTCGCGGTGCGATCTTCGTTGACGAGGTCGATGAGGTGCCAATCGGCTCAACTTTGGTGTTTAGCGCGCACGGCGTTTCGCCGGCCGTGGTTGCCGCAGCCGACGCAAGAGAGCTCAACACAATCGACGCGACCTGCCCGCTGGTCACCAAGGTTCACCGCGAGGTTCAGCGCTTCGCGAAAGAGGACTACGACATTCTGCTGATCGGCCACGAGGGTCACGAAGAAGTCGAGGGCACAGCCGGTGAAGCACCGGACATCGTCCAGGTTGTTGACCAGGACATCGACAACGTTGTGGTTCGAAACCCAGAAAAACTGGTCTGGCTTTCGCAAACGACTCTCTCGGTTGACGAGACCATGGAAACCGTGAACCGCCTCAGGGCAAAGTTTCCGACCCTCCAAGCGCCACCTAGTGACGACATTTGCTACGCAACCCAAAACCGCCAGGTTGCCATCAAGAAGGTCGGCGCTCAGAGCGACCTCGTAATTGTTGTCGGTTCGGCAAACTCTTCAAACACGGTTCGACTCGTCGAGGTTGCCCTCCAAGCGGGGGCAAAGGCCTCCTACCGCGTTGACTTCGCCAGTGAGATGGAGGACGAGTGGTTCGTCGGTGTCGAAACCGTTGGAGTCAGTTCGGGCGCTTCGGTTCCTGAAGAGCTCGTAGACGACGTACTTGCCGATCTAGCCAAGCGTGGCTTCGGCGATGTCGAGACAATCCAAACCGCCGAAGAGGACATCCAGTTCTCGCTGCCTAAAGAGCTTCGCAAAGACCTCAAGGCTGCTGGCGAGAATACCGAGAACAAAGAGAAGCGATGAAGCGACTCCTCGCTGCCGCGATTTTGACTTTCGTTCCGATCACGTTGGCAGGCTGCTCGAGCGGAGTGGATCACAGTTCGCACTCGATGCCTTCAAACTCGAGCAGTTTCAGCGCAGACGAAATCATGTTTGCTCAGATGATGATTCCGCACCACCAGCAAGCCCTCGACATGGTCGCGATTGCCGAGACCAAGACCACCGACAAAGACATCCTTCACGTTTCCGGGCACATCAAAGACGCCCAAGCCCCAGAGGTTGCGACCATGAAGTCCTGGCTCACCGAGGCCGGCGCATCGATTGAACCGCACCATTCCATGGAGATGGACGGCATGCTAACTGATGCCGAAATGGCCGAACTCGAGAACGCTACCGGCGAAGAGTTTGAGAGATTGTTTCTGAGCGGGATGATCAAGCATCACCAGGGAGCGCTCGACATGCTCTACCTGCTCGATGACTCGACCAAAACCGAGGTCACCAGCTTTGGAGACATGATTCGCAAGGTGCAGTCGAAAGAAATAACCGAGATGCAAACGATGTTGAAGAAGTACTGAGGAGAAAATGTCTAAGCAACTAGAACTAAACATCGCGGGCATGACCTGCGGACACTGCGCGATGTCGGTCACCAAAGAACTTTCGAAACTCGACGGCGCTGCCGATGTGAAGGTTGACCCTCAAGCCGGTACGGCAACACTTCAAGTTTCAGAGTCGGTTGCTGGTGAAGCGGTTGCTGCCGCGGTTGAAGAGGCTGGCTACACGCTAGTTTCATCCAATGCCTAAACAGCTCGAGCTCGACATTGAGGGCATGACCTGCACGGCATGCGCTCGTCGAATCGAAAAGAACCTAAACAAGGTTGACGGTGTCACTGCCTATGTGGACTTCGCCTCCGAGCGCGCTCACCTGACCGTAAGTGGCGAAACCTCCGAAGCCGAGATCACCAAGGTGATCGAAGACACCGGTTATTCGGTTGGTTCAAACCGCTCCGAACTCGATTCGCTCAGGTGGCGCGTCCTACTGGGTGTTCTCATCTCGGTACCAGTGGCAACCACCTCGATGGTTCACGACTTGATGTGGCCGATGTGGATCTATGCAGCCCTCGTTGCGCCCGTCGCCCTCTGGGTCGCCTGGCCGTTTCATCAGGCCGCGTTCAAGAACCTGCGCCACCGAGCAACCACAATGGACACCCTGGTTTCACTAGGTGTACTTGTTGCCTTCGGTTATAGCCTCTATCAGCTAGCCATTGGCAAGCACGAAGCCTATTTCGAAGTGGCGGCCGTGGTGCCGACTGTGGTGCTAATCGGTCGTTGGCTCGAAGTCAGAACCCGCCGCTCTGCTACCGACTCGGTTCGCGCGCTGCTCAGTGCTATTCCGGAAACTGCAAAAGTGCGACGTAACGGCTCCCAAGAAGAACTTGCCACGAGCAAGGTAGCCAAGGGTGACCTTGTCGTCGTTGCGATGGGGGAGCGCATCCCAGTAGACGGAATCGTCGTTGAAGGCTCTGGAACTGTCGATAACTCGCTCATCACCGGCGAATCAGTGCCTGAATCGGTCTCAGCAGGCTCAACAGTGGCTGCCGGCGCTATGAACCTGTCTGGCAGCCTCGTGATCGAGACAACCTCTGTGAGCGCCAACAGCCGAATCGCCAGAATCGCCGACTTGGTGCGTGAAGCAACTGCCACCAAGACCAAAATCACCTCGCTAACTGACAGGGTTTCGGCAATTTTCGTGCCTACCGTCATCGCCATTGCGATTCTGACCTTCGCTGTCTGGTTTGCAATAGGCGAAACACCCGAACGCGCCGTCTCGGCTGCAATCGCCGTCTTGGTTATCGCTTGCCCATGTGCTCTCGGCATTGCAGTACCGATGAGCCTCGCGGTTGCCACCGCCAACGGAGCAAAGCGCGGCATTGTGATTCGAAACCCAGATGCGCTATCAACCCTCAATAAGGTCGACACCATCGTGCTCGATAAGACCGGCACTCTAACCACCGGCAAGCTGCGGGTCCTCGTAACAACAGCACTCGCCGGTGTGAACGTTCAGAAGGCAATCGCGGCGGCCAGTGCGCTCGAACGGAGCTCCAACCACCCGATAGCTCGCGCGATCGCAAGCATGGACACATCTCTGACCGCAACAGACGTGCGCGACGAAGCCGGCGTTGGAGTCACCGGCATGGTTGAGGGAGCCAAGTTCTCGCTAGGCAACCAGGCCATTGAGAATTACAAGAATTCCGCTGAGGTCAAGGTCGCGCTCGCCGAAGTCGAAGGCATGAGCGTTGCGATTCTCGGGCACGACAACACCGCCCTCTTGGTCATCGGCCTCGCCGACGACGTCCGAGCAGACGCCAAAGAACTCGTCGACGCACTCAAAGAGCTAAAGATCGACGTAACTGTGCTCTCTGGAGACGTCGAATCCCGCGTTGCCACTGTTGCCAGTGACCTAGGCATCGAAAACTTCTTCGCTCGGGTCACCCCCGAGCAAAAACTTCAGCATCTAGCCGCGTTGAACTATGCGGGCAAGACCACCGCAATGGTTGGCGACGGGCTAAACGATGTCGCAGCGCTCGCTGGAGCATCTGTGGGTATCGCTATGGGCTCAGGAACCCATGCCGCCCAATCGGCCGCCGCAATCACGATCCTCGACGAT
>JBILRS010000112.1:0-2671 GCA_044372535.1 Rhodoluna sp. | reverse complement strand
TCTCGAATTGGCGATCGACAAATTTTTCTCGATGCCTTCTCCGGTTAGAGGTCACAAAACAGTTATCTTCAGCGCCGACTCGATGCGGCGCATGAGACGTAGCCTCGGCTTTTGGTCTCCCGATGAGGTGAAGAGATGATCGAGTTCTTCAGCTTCGCTCCGAGCAAGCTAAACCTTAACGGTGATCAGGCCAATTTGCTGGTGTTGCGAAAGAGGCTCGAGTGGCTCGGCCAGGAGAGCACTCTCACCGTGCTCGACTCTCTTGGCGATCTGCAAAGTTTCGGTTCTCGATTTGCCAAGGATCCAGAAGGCAAGTTTCTTTTGCTCGGTCATGGCTCTCGTGCGGCGATGGAAAGTTTCGCTTCTGATGGCGATGAGATTCGCCGGGCTGTCTTAGACATGGCAGAGTCCGGACTCGTTGGGTTAGCAATTGGTAGCGGCTACGAGCTTCTAGCCCAAGATTTCAAGAGGGTTCAGAGAGTAAGCGATTACGCCGATGTTCCTGAAGCTGACGGGCTTCCTCGGCTCCACGGTTACGTGAACTCTGACACTGACTTAGCGCCAGTAGCCAGGTTGGGGGAGAACTTCTTGGGAACGCTGGTTCACGGACCCGTGCTCGCGCGAACACCAGAGCTTGCCGATTTTTTCATCGGGTTGCTAGGGGTAGAGGTGCGAGAGACCCTAAGGTCTGCAGAAGTGGACGGCTTCGCTGCTGGAGCAAATGCGCACTAGCGCACTAAAAGTCGGTCTGTCTCGTCGTGCCACGAAAGCGCAATCGCTTCAAGTTTCGGCTTGTTCTCTTTGCCGTGGTGACCGCAAAACAGCAAATCGCCGGTAGCTAGTCCAACGCGGATGTAAGCCTGGGCGTTGCAGACGTCGCAACGGTCTTCGGCGGTGAGTGACTTGACTACTACTGGTGCTACTGCTGTTTCTTCCATGAGTCAATCGAAACACAGACTGCCGACATAGACGCGCAGATACGGCCTTATTTCGCTATCGGCGAATAGCATTGCCAAGTGCCAAACACCGATTACTCAGCCAGACACCTCAGCGTCCTTGAAGGCCTTGAAGCCGTTCGCAAACGACCTGGAATGTATATCGGTTCCACAGATTCACGCGGACTCATGCACTGCTTGTGGGAGATTATCGATAACTCAGTCGATGAAGCTCTTGCCGGCCACGGAAACTCGATTGAGATTCAACTCCACAAGGACGGCAGCGTCGAGGTGCGAGATAAGGCTCGTGGCGTGCCTGTTGACATTGAGCCAAAGACCGGACTCAGTGGCGTAGAGGTCGTCTTCACCAAACTGCACGCGGGTGGAAAGTTTGGCTCCGGGTCTTATGCGGCTTCGGGAGGCCTTCACGGCGTTGGTGCTTCTGTGGTGAATGCTCTCTCGCAGCGGCTGGATGTCGAGGTCGACAGAGACGGCAAGACGTGGTTGATGTCATTTCGCAGGGGAGAGCCGGGTGTCTTTGATGATTCGAAAGGGCTTTCGCCCGATAACGCGTTCAAGCCTTTCGAAGACGAAAGTGTGCTCCGCGAAGTTGGCAAGGTTGCCAAAGGCGTAACTGGTACTCGAGTTCGGTACTGGGTCGATCCTCAAATTTTCGTCAAAGATGCGAACTTTGTTGTTGACGAACTCTTGGGCCGAGCCCGGCAAACGGCGTTTCTTGTTCCTGGTCTCGGCATCACAATCACTGACGAGCGCACACCCGAGCCCCAGGTGCACAACTTCAAATTCGATGGCGGGCTCGTCGAATTTGCCGACTACCTTGCAAAAGACGCTGCTCTTACAGCGACTTGGAAACTCAGCGGTAATGGTTCATTCACCGAAACCATTCCCGTTTTGAACGAGTCCGGGAACATGGAGTCTCGCGACGTCGAGCGCAATTGTGAGGTTGAGGTGGCCTTGCGCTGGGGAGTCGGCTACGAGACAGAGGTTCGTTCGTTCGTCAACATCATCTCCACCTCAAAGGGTGGCACCCACCTAGCCGGTTTCGAACAATCGGTCCTCAAAGTTCTTCGCGCACAGATTGATTTAAATTCGCGCAAGTTGAAGCTTGGCAATGACAAAGTCGAGAAAGAGGACGCGTTCGCCGGTCTAACGGCGGTCGTTGCCGTGCGTCTGGCAGAGCCTCAGTTCGAGGGTCAGACCAAAGAGATTCTTGGCACCCCGGCAGTAAAGAACATCGTTTCCAACGTGATCAGCAAGGCCCTCACCGAACGGCTAACCAGCAGCAAGCGTGATGACAAAGCGCAGTCTGCTCTTCTGCTTGAAAAGGTCGTTGCTGAGATGAAGTCGCGTATTTCTGCGCGCACACACAAAGAGACTCAGCGAAGAAAGAACGCTCTAGAGTCCTCGTCTCTACCCACCAAACTGGTTGACTGTCGGACGCAGGAAACAGAGGTTTCTGAACTGTTCATAGTCGAGGGTGACTCGGCACTCGGAACAGCGAAGCTTGCGCGAAACAGCGAGTACCAGGCGTTGCTACCAATTCGAGGCAAGATTTTGAACGTGCAAAAGGCATCTGTCAGCGACATGCTGTCCAACGCCGAATGTGCCTCGATCATTCAGGTTATTGGTGCTGGTTCCGGTCGCTCCTTTGAGGTTGATGCGGCCCGCTACGGCAAGGTTATTCTGATGTCCGATGCTGATGTCGACGGTGCGCA
>JBILRS010000116.1:0-2682 GCA_044372535.1 Rhodoluna sp. | reverse complement strand
TTTTACAACATCTCCTTTTCCATTCTTCCATGGTGATTTAGCCACAGAGTGTGTGGTATATTTAGATGGATAGAGTGCAAACCCATCATGGTGCTTAGCTGTCAAAATTAAACCTTTCATACCGGCTTTCTTAGCTATTCGAGCCCATTGGTTACAATCTAAAGCACTCGGATTAAATGAAGAGGGACTTTCTTTACCTTCACCCCATTCCACATTCGTAAATGTGTTCATATTAAAATGAATGAAACCATAATATTCTAAATCCGACCAGGCTAGTTGCTTTGCAGAAGGAATAGGGTAGACGGGAGCCACCTTTTGAGAAAATAGCGAATAGCTTATTAAAGTAAATAATAGGGTGAATCGTTTCATTAGAATTCAGTATAAAGGAAGCAGTTTTCGAAAATAGTTTGACCTTGATTAGGAATCGCACGGAATAAGGGGTTAAAACCAAACCAAATGATTTTACCTTTGTCCACCTCTTTAACCCCTAATAACAAAGAATTGGCTAATTGGGCTTTCTTATTTGATCCTACAAATCCCATAATAATAGGCTTTGATGAGGTTTTAAGTACAGGTGTAAAATCTTTAGGCAGCTTAACAAAATCAGATACTTGATTTAAGATATACATAGAAGCTTCATTTATTCTAGAAACCAAGGGGTGAGTCTTCTCTACGTCCACTTGTAATATATTCCCCGAAGAGGTATTAGACAACTCAGCCCTTTCACGCATCACATAAGTAGACGTATGTTTAGCTGTATCTTCTTTAGCTATTAAATCTTTATCCTCAATAATTTTCCGAGCACCCTCCATTAAAATCAGTTTACCACCTTTTTTCACCCAATCAGTTAATAAAATCGAATTCGTATTCGAGAGGGCAGCATGCTTGCCATCTGGATAAATGATGTGCGTGTAATTAAACAGATTCGACTTGAATAATTGTGTCGCAGCGATGAAGGAAGGTTTAAATCCATATTTCTGGGTTAAAAAATAAGCGATTTCACCTTGTTGATTAACATCATTAGCTGGATCAACTATGACAGCAATTTTAGGAACAAATACAGATTTGTAATGAGTTGAACCTAGATCATAATTATCTGTTGATTTGAACGTGTTTAAACCAATAAGTTGAATTGAACGATTAGTGGCAAACTTTATTAATTCAGCCCTTTGTAAATCAGTTAATTTTAAACTAGTGATCGTAACCATTCCTGACTTATTTAACGCATCATTATAGGTCACTAGTGCGCCCATATCGATGGCATATTTAATTAATTCCTGACTTGATTTGTATTCGTCTATTGCGAATTGATAAGCTAATTGCTTTTCATTTGGCAGAGACTGCTTACCATCCGGTAGATTCTTAGATGGTCCAAAAACATTTTCATTCAGTCCAAAGGCTTTGAGCCCATTTAATTGAAACAGGTTCCATGCCGTTATATCATACGTTAGAGAATCCTCCAAAGCGATTGTTGGATCCAATAAAGCCTGAATTAAGGGTGCCGATGGCTGTTTTGCGGAAATAAGTAATCCATACTTATTTAAAGGCAAATTTACATGCTTCATAGAGGTATACTCATAGGCAGGAACACTTTTAACTACATCTGTATAAGTGAAAGATATATTATTCTTTAACAGCAATTGTTTAAATTCTTGACCTTTCACCAATTCTTCTTCAGGAACAAAATAGTATCCGTACTTATTCGAAGGATTAGATCTAGACTTATCATGAACACCATAAAATGACGCTTTCAAACTCTCTGCGTTAGTAAGAGACCATTCTACTAAGTTTAAGGCCAAAGCTGTATGATGCTTCACCCGATCAACCAGAGAGATTGTATCACCATCACTCTTAGCAGAAATTAACCCACCCCTAATTCCTCCTTGCTCTAAAGTCATGCCCAAAGCACCATTCAAAACAGGGTAGGTGTCTCCGTAACCAGGATATAATAAATCGTACACTTCAGAAGTGAAATAAGGCCATTTCTTTTCATCAAAAAGCTTTGCAAAAGATTTACCTACGCTTTCCTGCAAATCCTTAGTCGACTGAGCAATGAAGTTTAAATAGGGTTTTGCCGCTGGCGGGAAATAATAGGAGTGCTGGAAACTTTGTTCATGAAAATCCGCATGCATCATGGGCATCCAAGAACGATAAAACTTCAAACGTTGCTGCGTTTCTTTTTGTGTCTGCCAAACCCAATCACGGTTTAAGTCGAATGAAAAATGATTATAACGTCCAGAAGTAATCCCTTCGTAATGCTCTTGATCATTAGGATCCGAATTGCCTCCAGAAATAAAATTTCTACGATTGTATTGCGTTACATAGGCATCTCGTCCATCTGGATTAATACAAGGATCAATCAAAATGACATAAAAAATGGATCTGTTGGATTTAGAAATCAAGGAGTACAACGTATTTAAAGCTGCCTCACTACCAGCCGCTTCATTTCCATGCACATTAAATGATAAATTAATGATAACTGGGAGAGAAGGATCAGCTTTCTCTCCCTGAATTCGTTTTTGATGATTTTGTTGCACTTGTTCAAGATTAACACCTGAAGGGAGATTGGCGATAATCATTTGGCCTTGTTCACGCCCCTCATTTGTTTGACCGTATACCTGCCATTGAGCTAACCCATTGCTCTGTGAAGCTAAATAACGACTATAAGCGACAATTTGATGA
>JBILRS010000111.1:0-2707 GCA_044372535.1 Rhodoluna sp. | reverse complement strand
TGGGGCCAAGGCCGCTACCGAGGTTGTTGAAGCGCCAGCGGGAATCCTCGCACTGCTCAAAGACGTCGTAATCGTGGATGACATCGCTACCGCCAAGAAAGTTTTCGCAGCCGGAATCACTGTCATCACTCTCGATGGCGACGTAATCACCGAGACTTTGATCCGAGGCGGCAGCCAATCCAAGCCGTCCAAGGTTCAACTGGTAGCCGAGCGTGATTCGGCTGAGAAGCGACTAGCCAAGGTCACCGGTGCGATTGAATCATCTCGCGCCGCGCTTGCCCAGGCCAGGGCAACCGAAGAAGCCGCCAAGGCTTCGGCCAAAGAAGCGCTCGCCGCCCTAAACGAGCACGACGCAGCGCTTGCGTCGAATGCCGAAAAACTAGGACGCCTTCGCGTCTCAGTAGAGGCTTCTGCCGGCGAAGTAGACCGACTAGCCCAGGTCGCCGAAACCGCTGCTGAGGGAATCGCTGAAGCCGAAGGCGCGCTGAAACGCTCAATTGCCGCTCACGATGAATTCGCCTCGCAAGAGCGCCCAGCCGTGGATTCCTCGAGCCGGCAGACCCTGCAAGACAACCTTGAACAAGAGCGCCAGCGTGAGCTCGAAGTGCGAGTTGACCTCGGTGCGGCCGTCGAGCGTCTGCGAGTCGAAAACGAGCGCGCGACGACTCTGAGATCTCAAGTTGCCGAGGCCAAAGCTGCTATTGACCGCGCAAAGGCCGCGGCGGCAACACAGGCTAAGCAGCTCGCTTCTGCTGAGCGAGTGCTCGAGGTTTTGCCGACAGTCATGGACGCCGTGGCAACCGCCTCGGCCCAGGCGAAGGTGCGACTCAACGAGCTTGAATCTGAGCGAGCGGGTCAATTTGGCGATCTGGTTAGACTCCGCGGCGAAACTGCCGAGATTCAGATGAAGCTCGCCAGCCTGACCCAGAGCGTGCACGACATCGAAATGGCGAATCACGAAAAGCGTCTTACTTTGGCCAATCTGGTCGCTCGCGCCAACGACGAACTAGGTCTCGACCAGCAAGTTCTTCTCGCCGAGTACGGCCCAGACCAACTGGTCGAAGGCGACAAGACTTATGACCGAGACGAACAGGTCAGACGTCTCAAGGACGCCGAGCGTCTGCTCGACCGACTTGGCCGCGTGAACCCACTCGCACTTGAAGAGTTCGCAGCTCTCGAACAGCGTCACAAGTTCTTGACCGAACAGCTTGCCGACCTAACCCAGACCCGCAAAGACCTGATGCAGATCATCGAAGATCTCGACGAGAAGATGAAGAACATCTTTGCCGAGGCGTTTGAAGACACCAAGAAGGCTTTCGAGAAGGTCTTCCCAGTGCTGTTCCCCGGGGGCGCTGGTTCGATCTTCTTGACCGACCCAGAAAACATGCTCACCACTGGCATCGAGGTAAACGTTCGCCCTGCCGGTAAGCGCATCGAGCGCTTGAGTCTGCTCTCCGGTGGTGAGCGATCACTCGCCGCAGTTGCTCTCTTAATCGCAATCTTCAAGGCGCGCCCTTCGCCCTTCTACGTCATGGACGAAGTCGAGGCCGCTCTCGACGACGCAAACCTTGGCCGCCTGCTGCAGATTTTCCAGGATCTCCGCACCGACTCGCAGCTCATCATCATCACGCACCAGAAGCGCACCATGGAGATCGCAGATGCGCTCTACGGCGTATCGATGCGCCAAGACGGTGTATCGGCCGTCGTCGGTCAGCGCCTTGAAGAGAAGGTCTAGCGATGGCCTTTCTGTTTTGGAAGAAAAAGAAGAAGGACGACGAGCCTGCCCAAGAAGTCGTTGTTGAAGAAGTTGCTGTCGAAGAAGCATCAGTTGAAGTTGCTCCGGAGCCAATCGTCGAAGTCGTTGAGGCAAAACCAGAACCGAAGCCCGAGCCGAAGCCCGAGCCGAAGCCGGAACCGAAGCCCGAGCCAACTCCCGCCAAGGCCGAAATGGTTCAAGAGGTCGTCTTGCCGAAGCGCAAGTTCGCCAAGGGAATCAAAAGCCTATTTAGCCGGATCAAGTTTGATGTCGAGAACCTAGACGAGCTCGAAGATGTTCTGATTCAGGCTGATTTCGGTGTGGACGCAGCCGAGAAGATCGTTGCCTCGGTTAAAGATCGAGCCAAGAAAGCCGGCGCGAAGAGCGAGGCTGAGCTAAAGGCGATCCTCGCCGACATCATCACCGAAGAACTGAACCGTGAAGACGCCGAACTAAACCTCGATAGCGGCCAACTTCCTTACGTCGTTCTTGTGGTTGGCGTAAACGGTGTGGGTAAGACCACCACTATCGGAAAGCTCTCGAAGTATCTCGCCGAGGCAGGGTCCAAGGTTGTCATTGCCGCAGCCGACACCTTCCGCGCCGCTGCGGTTGATCAAATCGCCACCTGGGCCGACCGCAGTGGTGCACAGCTCATTCGCCCCAAGGCCGAGGGCCAAGACCCTGCATCGGTCGCTTTCGAAGGCGTTGAATACGCGATTTCTTCTGAAGCCGACGTCCTAATCATCGATACGGCTGGTCGCCTGCAGAACAAAGTTGACCTGATGAACGAGCTCGACAAGATTCGTCGCGTGGTCGAAAAATCCGCCGTCATCGCCGAAGTCCTATTGGTGATTGATGCAACCACGGGCCAGAACGGAATGGTTCAGGCCAAGGCTTTTGCGGAGGTTGCCAAGGTAACCGGCATCGCACTAACCAAACTTGATGGCACGG
>JBILRS010000053.1:0-10655 GCA_044372535.1 Rhodoluna sp. | reverse complement strand
GTTGAGAGCGAATGGTTCAACTTTGACGCGCTCAACTTTGACGCCGACCACCCAGCGCGAGCGATGCAGGACACCTTCTTCGTCGACCCGGTCGAATCACACCTCGTGCTGCGCACCCACACCTCTCCGGTTCAGGTTCGCTCCCTCCTGGAGCGCGAGCTGCCCGTTTACGTGCTGTGCCCAGGGCGCGTCTTCCGCACCGATGAACTAGACGCAACCCACACCCCTGTCTTTCACCAGGTTGAGGGCCTAGCCATCGACAAGGGTCTAACCATGGCCGATCTGCGCGGCACGCTCGAGCACTTCGCTCGAATCATGTTTGGCCCAGAGGCGCAGATCCGACTTCGCCCATCATTCTTCCCGTTCACCGAACCATCTGCCGAGCTCGACGTCTGGCACCCAAACGCTAAGGGTGGTGCGCGTTGGGTGGAGTGGGGCGGCTGTGGCATGGTCAGTCCAAACGTCTTGAAGGCAGCTGGCATCGACCCTGAGGTTTACCAGGGTTTCGCGTTCGGCATGGGTATCGAGCGCACGCTAATGTTCCGCAACGGAGTCCTCGACATGCATGACATGGTCGAGTCCGACGTCCGTTTCTCACAGCAGTTTGGGGTGAGCCTGTAATGAAGGTCCCACTGTCCTGGCTCGCTGAGTACGTCGATCTTCCTGGCGATGCAACTCCAGACTCGGTCATGGCCGAGCTGGTCAAGGTCGGTCTCGAAGAAGAGGGGTCGCACGGCTTCTCGGTCATCGGCCCGGTCGTTGTCGGTGAGGTTCTTGAGTTCACTCCAGAGGCACAGTCCAACGGAAAAACCATTCGCTGGTGCCAGGTTCGAGTGGCTCCCGAGGGTTCCAAGGCCGCCGATGGTGGCGCGGATGTCCGTGGCATAGTTTGTGGCGCTGACAACTTTGAGGTTGGCGACAAAGTCGTAGTTTGTCTACCCGGAGCGGTTTTGCCAGGCGATTTCGCGATTGCCGCCAGAAGCACCTACGGTCACATCTCAGACGGAATGATGGCCTCGGGGCGCGAACTTGGACTCACCGACGATCACGCCGGAATCTTGCGACTCGGAGTCATCGGGCTCGACCCAAAGGTCGGCTCAGACGCGTTGGACCTGTTGCACCTGGGCGACACTGCTGCCGAGGTAAACGTGACACCAGACCGCGGCTACTGCTTTTCGATTCGCGGTATCGCTCGCGAATACGCTCACGCTACCGGCGTTCACTTCAAAGACCCGATCGGCAACGCGCAACCAGAAACGGGGCACGGTTTCAACGTTTCAGTTGACGACCCCGACGGAATCCGCGGAGTCGTTGGTTGCGATCGCTTTGTTGCACGCCACGTCACGGGAGTTGATGCGACCAAGCCGACGCCACCGTGGATGGTTGCTCGCCTAAAACTTGCCGGAATGCGTTCCATTTCGCTGGTGGTAGACATCACCAACTACGTAATGCTTGAACTAGGGCAGCCGATTCACGCCTACGACTTCGACAAGCTAAAGGGCGGAATCACCGTTCGCCGCGCAAAGTCGGGCGAAAAACTTGTCACGCTCGATGGTCAAACCCGCACCCTCGACCCAGAAGACCTACTGATCACTGACGACTCCGGCCCGATTGGTCTAGCCGGCGTGATGGGCGGGCTAGACACCGAGGTCAGCGACTCGACCGTCAACCTGCTCATCGAGGCGGCACACTTCGACGCCGTAACCATCGCCCGCAGCGCTCGCCGCCACAAACTTGGTAGCGAGGCTTCTAAGCGCTACGAGCGCGGAGTTGACACACTGGTTTCCGAGTACGCCGCCGCCCGTGTGGTGCAACTTCTTGAGGTTCACGCTGGCGGAAAAGCAGACTCGCTCGGGGCCGACCTAAACCAGTTGCCAGCAGTAGAGGCCATCTTCCTTCCGGCGGAGTTCACAACCTCGATCGTTGGAGTTGTTTACACCGAAGAGCAGATCACTACCGTGCTTGGTGACATTGGTTGCGTTGTCGCCGTTGTCGATGGGGGATTCGAAGTTATTCCGCCGTCCTGGCGCCCAGACCTAACTCACAAGACCGACCTTGCCGAAGAGGTCGCCAGAATCATCGGTTACCACGAGATTCCGTCGCGCCTGCCGGTAGCCCCGCCGGGCCGCGGCTTGACCGTGCGTCAACGTCAGCGCCGCCAGGCAATCGCTGCACTTGTCGGTTCGGGTCACACCGAAGTGCTCACCTACCCATTCTTCAGCGAGGCGCAGAACCAGTGGTTCACCGAGGGTTTGCCGTTCGTCAGGCTTGCCAACGCTCTGCAAGAAGAGGCTGGGCAGATGCGTCTTCGCGTGCTACCCGGACTCATCGAGGCAGCTAAGCGCAACCTTTCTAGAGGTCTCACCGACATCGCAATTTTCGAAGAGGGCTCTGTATTCCTGCCCGCTGAAAAGATCACGGCAACCGATCCGCTACCTTCTGGAGTTGAGCGTCCGACCGTTGGCACTCTCGACGCACTGCAGGCAACTATCCCTCTGCAGCCGAAGCACCTAGCCATCTTGCTCACCGGCGAGCGGGTCAAGCAGCAAACCGGCCTGTCCGCGTCGAACTTTGACTACTCCGATGCGATTGAGGCGGCAAAAATTGTTGCTCGCGCAATCGGTGTTGAGCTCGAGCTGAAAGCCGCTTCGCCGAAGGGTTTCCACCCCGGCCGCACAGCCGAATTGCTTGTATCGGGTCGTCACGTTGGTTATGCCGGCGAGCTTGACCCGGGTCTAGCTGCCGAATGTGACCTACCCCGTCGAGTTGGTGTTGCCGAGCTAAACCTAGAGGTGCTTTACGAGAGCGCAACCGAGGTTCGCCAAGCGACCCCAATCGGTGTGATGCCAGCGGCCACTCAGGATCTCTCGCTACTGGTCGATGCCGACCTGCCAGCAGCTACCCTTCAGGCAACCATCGTCGAGGGTGCGGGCAACTTGCTCGAAGCCGTGAGGCTCGTCGAGGACTACCGTGGCAGCAATATTCCGGAGGGCAAGAAGTCACTGACTTTTGCGCTTCGCTTCAGAGCCGAAGATCGAACCCTCACACAGGTTGAGGCGTCAGAATCCCGCGACACCGCCGTCGCTTTAGCACACGAGCGCTTCGGCGCAACGATCCGCGCTTAAAGCAGGAGAAACCATGAAGACTGTAGCCATCGCAGGAGCAAGCGGTTACGTCGGCGGAGAGCTATTGCGCTTAGTCGCAGCTCACCCCGAACTCCAGCTCGTCGCGGCCACCGCAAATTCAAACGCCGGCGCAAGCATCGGTTCGCTGCACCCGCACCTTCTGCAGTACTCGGATCTAATTTTTCAGGAGACAACCGCCGAAGCGCTTTCCGGCGCTGACATCGTGTTTCTGGCACTACCGCACACAACCTCGGCCGAGGTGGCTGCCTGGCTGCATGACGACCAAATTGTTCTAGATTGCGGTGCCGACTTCAGGCTCGAATCGACCGAGCAGTGGGTAAAGTTCTACGGCACCGAGCATCAGGGCACCTGGACCTACGGGATGCCCGAGTTGGTGCTGAGTGACGGCACCAAGCAGCGCGAGCTACTTAGAGGCACAAAGCGAATCGCTGTGCCTGGTTGCAACGTGACCGCTATCACCCTGGCCCTCGCGCCGTTGGCGCAGGCTGGCGTGATTGAGCTCGACGACATTGTCAGCGTGCTTTCGGTCGGCACCTCGGGCGCTGGTCGCACCCCAAAAGCCGAACTTCTGGCGAGTGAGCTTTCGGGTTCTGCGAACGCCTACGGTGTCGGGGGAGTGCATCGCCACACCCCAGAGATTGAACAAAATCTGAGCAAGGCTTCCGGTTCTGCGGTTACGGTTTCGTTCACGCCCGTCCTGGTGCCGATGAGTCGGGGAATCTTGGCGGTCAACACCGCAACTTTGAACACCGGCGACGCTCGCAAGGCGCTAGAGGCAGCCTACGAAGGTGAGACATTCGTCAAAGTCTTGCCCGCTGGCGAGTTCCCTGCAACTTCGAGCACAGTAGGAGTTAACACCTGCCTAATCGGTGTCGCGGTCGACGAACACGCCAATCGCGTAGTCGTTGTTAGCGCTATCGACAACTTGGTCAAGGGTACGGCGGGTGCCGCGATTCAGTCGCTAAACATCGCGCTTGGGTTCGCCGAAGACACCGGACTTTCGGTTAACGGGGTCGCTCCGTGAGCGTGACTGCGGCAAAAGGGTTTCTCGCCTCCGGAGTGAGAGCCGGCCTCAAGAAGTCTGGCAACCCCGATCTTGCCCTCGTGCAGAACCTCGGCCCGCTAAAGAGTGCCGCGGCGGTTTTCACCAGCAATCGAGCGCTGGCAAACCCGGTGCTGTGGAGCAAAGAGGTAATCAAGGACGGCCTCCTGGAGGCGGTCGTGTTGAACAGCGGTGGCGCTAACTGCTACACAGGTGCGCAGGGTTTTCAGACCACTCACGCAACGGCCGAGGCGGTCGCCGAGGCACTCGATGTTTCTTCGAGTGATGTCCTAGTTTGTTCCACCGGTCTCATTGGCGACCAGTTGGATCGCGACAAGGTCCTGGCCGGCGTGGCAACCGCAGCGGGCGAACTTAGCCCAACCGGCGGCCCAGCAGCTGCCGAAGCGATCATGACCACCGACTCGGTTTTCAAGCAGGCAACTGCAACGGCTAAAGGATTCACGATTGGCGGCATGGCCAAGGGTGCTGGAATGCTTGCCCCCGGGCTCGCGACCATGCTCGTCGTGATAACCACCGATGCTGCTCTAACCTCGGCCGAACTCGACTCAGCATTGCGCGAAGCAACCCGCCTCACCTTCGATCGACTCGATTCAGACGGCTGCATGTCAACCAATGACACGGTAGCCCTGCTTGCTTCCGGCGCGTCCGAGGTAACCCCGACTCTCGAGGACTTCACGGTTGCGCTAACCGAGGTTTGCCACGACCTCGCCATGCAGTTGCTCACCGATGCCGAAGGCGCGAGCCACGACATCTCGATTGAGGTCATCGGTGCAGCCAGCGAGGACGACGCCGTTGAGGTGGGTCGTTCGATCGCACGAAACAACCTTTTCAAAGCAGCGATCTACGGCAACGACCCAAACTGGGGGCGCATCTTGGCCGCCGTAGGCACCACGCACGCCGCCTTCGACCCTTACGACATCGACGTTTTCATCAACGGAGTCCGCGTCTCGGCCAAGGGTCAGCCAGACCAAAGTCGAGACCTTGTCGACCTGACCCCTCGCGCAGCGCACATCAAACTCGACCTGCACGCCGGTACATCATCGGCGACCGTCTACACCTCGGACCTAACTCACGCCTACGTCACCGAGAACAGCGAGTACTCGAGCTAATGCAACCTCAGAATCAAGACACCCAGCTCGCTGCCATCAAGGCCGAGACTCTGATCGAGTCACTGCCCTGGTTGCAGAAGTTTCACGGCAAGACAGTTGTGGTCAAGTTCGGCGGCAACGCAATGGTTGACTCCGACCTGCAGCGGGCTTTCGCCGAGGACATGGCCTATCTGCGTTGGATAGGCATCAAGCCGGTTGTGGTACACGGTGGTGGCCCGCAAATTTCTGCCCGACTAGAAGAGCTTGGCATCGAGAGCGAGTTCAGGGATGGGCTCAGGGTGACGACTCCCGAGATTATCGGAGTGGTTCGCGAAGTCCTTAGAAACGACATTTCAGCCGAACTCGCCAAACTAATCGAGCAGGCTGGTGCCGGAACTTCGGTCATGTCTGGTGAAGATGCAAATCTTTTCAGGGCAGAGGTCTTTGGCGACGTCGGGCTCGTTGGTGAAGTTACCCAGGTGAACCCGAGAATTGTTTTCGATGCTCTAGAAGCGGGCAAAGTTCCGGTCATTTCAACCGTGGCACCTGACGCGAGCGGGCAACTGCTCAACGTAAACGCCGACCTGGCGGCAAGCGCTCTGGCTATTGCCCTCGGTGCCGAAAAACTTATGGTGCTCACCGATGTGCCTGGGCTTTACAGCGACTGGCCAAACCGAGACTCTCTGGTCAGCGAGATTTCGGCCACCGAGCTCGAAACCCTGCTGCCGACGTTGGAATCAGGAATGGTTCCCAAGATGCAGGCCTGTTTGCAAGCAGTCCGAGGTGGTGTGCCGCAGGCTCACGTCATCGACGGGCGCACCCCGCACAGCATCCTGCTTGAAATTTTCACCCAGTCGGGCTTCGGCACGATGGTTCTGCCCGAATAACAGTTAGGAACAAAATGGTTCGCCACTTTCTCAAGGACGACGACGTAACAGCCGCCGAGCAGGCGACCATCTTGCGCCTTGCCCACGAATTAAAGAAGTCTCCATACAGCCAAAGGGTGTACGCCGGGCCGAAAACCGTTGCACTGATCTTCGACAAGACCTCTACCCGGACCCGAGTTTCATTCGCCGTGGGTGTAGCCGACCTCGGTGGTTCGCCGCTGATCATCGACTCGCAGTCAAGCCAGCTCGGCGGCAAGGAGTCTGTTGCCGACACCGCTCGCGTGCTCGAGCGTCAGGTGGCCGCCATCGTCTGGCGCACCTTCGCTCAGTCAGGGCTTGAAGAGATGGCTGCCAACTCTCGAGTGCCAGTGGTCAACTCACTCAGTGACGAATACCACCCGTGCCAGATTCTTGCCGACCTGATGACCGTCCAGGAGCACAAGGGCGAACTTGCTGGTCTCAGAATGGCCTACGTCGGAGACGCCGCCAACAACATGGCTAACTCTTACCTAATCGGGGGAGCGCTCGCCGGTATGCACGTTAGCGTTGCGGCACCATCGGGTTACGCTCCAGCGGCTCACATTGTCGCGCGGGCTGCCGAACTTGCCGCCACAACTGGCGGTTCGGTCAGCGTCCACGAAAGCCCAGCCGATGCGGTGGCAGGGGCAGATGTTGTGACCACTGACACCTGGATCTCGATGGGTCAAGAGGACGAAAAGGCAAAGCGAATCGCAGACTTCTCGGGCTACACCATCGATGACGAACTCATGGCTCAGGCGAAACCAGATGCCATCTTCCTGCACTGCCTGCCGGCTTATCGCGGTTACGAAGTGAGTGCCTCGGTTCTCGACGGCCCGCAGTCAGTTATCTGGGACGAAGCCGAAAATCGACTCCATGCACAGAAGGCTCTGCTCGTCTGGCTAAACGACCAGTCAAACTAGACTTGAACGAGATCAAGGAAGTCAGGGAAGTCAATGTCTGAGAACGGTTCTAACGCGCTCTGGGGCAGTCGTTTCGACGGCGGGCCTGCCGACTCCCTTGTTGCTCTAAGCCGTAGCGTTCACTTCGACTGGCGTCTTGCCCAGTACGACATTAGAG
Organism: Rhodoluna sp.; assembly: GCA_044372535.1. Classification (GTDB taxonomy): domain Bacteria; phylum Actinomycetota; class Actinomycetes; order Actinomycetales; family Microbacteriaceae; genus Rhodoluna. The sequence goes on along the minus strand of JBILRS010000053.1, from coordinate 3,373 downwards.
GCACCCTCGCCCACATCAAGGCTTTGCACGAGGCTGGTTACCTAACGGTTGCGGAGCATCAGAAACTTGAAAAGAGTCTCGAAGAACTAGCCAACCGCGTTTCTCAGGGCTCGTTTGTGCCGAAGCAAACCGACGAAGACGTCCACTCCGCGCTCGAGCGTGGGCTCATCGAGATCGCAGGCACCGAGCTGGGCGGCAAGGTTCGCGCCGGGCGAAGCCGCAACGACCAGATCGCAACTTTGATTCGCATCTACCTGCTCGACCAGTCCGAAATCATCGAGGACCTCGTGCTCGACCTAGTCAATGTCTTGGTAGACCGCGCCGAAGAGAACTTGGGCGTGGCAATGCCCGGCCGCACGCACTTTCAGCACGCGCAGCCGGTCATGCTTTCGCACCACCTTCTCGCTCATGCTTGGCCACTGCAGCGCGACATCGAGCGCATGCGGGAGTGGCGCAAGCGCGCAAGCCTCAGCCCATACGGTGCCGGAGCGCTCGCGGGTTCGACTCTCGGGCTAGACCCAAATCTCGTGGCCGCCGAACTTGGCATGACTGGGCCAACCCAGAATTCGATTGATGCCACGGCTAGCCGCGATGTCGTAGCCGAGTTTCAGTTCGTCATGACCTTGATTGCGATCAACCTTTCGCGCTTCTCAGAAGAAATCATCATCTGGGCCTCTGCCGAGTTCGACTACATCAAGCTCTCCGACTCCTTCTCAACGGGTTCGTCGATCATGCCGCAGAAGAAGAACCCAGACATCGCGGAGCTCGCTCGTGGCAAGTCCGGTCGACTAATCGGTAACCTCACCGGGTTGCTCGCAACGCTGAAGGGTCTTCCGCTCGCTTACAACCGTGACCTCCAAGAAGACAAAGAGCCGGTGTTTGACTCGGTCGACACTCTCACCGTGCTGATGCCTGCCTTCACCGGAATGGTCGCCACCCTGCAGTTCAACAAGAACCGCCTCGAACTCCTCGCTCCGGCTGGTTTCTCACTAGCGACCGATGTAGCCGAGTGGCTTGTGAAGCAGAAGGTGCCGTTCCGTGACGCTCACGAAATCACCGGCAAGCTCGTTTCGTTCTGCGAAAAGAATTCGCTGCAGCTGCACGAGGTCGCCGACGCCGACATGGCCGCAATCTCACCAAAGCTCACCCCTGAGGTTCGCGACGTACTGAGCGTTTCGGGTTCGATTCGTGCTCGTGCTGGCGCGGGTGGCACCGCGTTGCCACGCGTCCTCGAGCAGATCACGGCACTTCGCAAGTTTTCGGTAAAGCGTTAGGAATCAGATGGCAACCCCGCAGGCACTAGCGAACCAGTCGAACGACAAGTCGTTTGCTTCGCTCTGGGATGAACTCCAGTGGCGCGGTCTAGTTGCGCTTTCGACCGACGAGTCCGAAGTCAAGGCACTGCTCGCGGGTGACCCGATCACCTACTACTGTGGCTTCGACCCGACAGCCGCAAGCCTGCACCTCGGAAACCTGGTTCAACTATTAACCATGCGCAGAATGCAACTTGCCGGTCACAAGCCGCTGCTATTGATCGGTGGCTCGACCGGATTGGTTGGCGACCCTCGTCCGAGCGCAGAGCGCACACTGAACTCTAAAGAGACAGTTGGCGAGTGGGTCGAGAAGCTCGGCGATCAGGGTGCGCGCTTTCTTTCTTTCGAGGGAGCAAATGCGGCTCGGATGGTGAATAACCTCGACTGGACAGCGCCGATGAGTGCAATCGACTTTCTGCGCGACATCGGCAAGCACTTCCGAGTCGGAAAGATGCTTTCAAAAGACGCCGTCAGCGCCCGCCTCAATTCAGAGCACGGCATCTCGTACACCGAGTTCAGCTACCAAATCCTGCAGGGCATGGACTTCTTGGAGCTCTACCGACGCTACGGCTGCATCATGCAGACCGGCGGTAGCGACCAGTGGGGCAACCTCACCAGCGGCACAGACCTGATTCGCAAAGTCGAGGGCGTCGCAGCCCACATCATCGCAACCCCTTTGATTACTAACTCGGACGGCAAGAAATTCGGCAAGTCCGAAGGCAACGCAGTCTGGCTCGACGCCGAATTCACCAGCACCTACGCTTTCTACCAGTTTTGGCTGAACGTCGAAGATGCCGATGTCGTCGATCGTCTGAAGGTTTTCACTTTTCTTAGCAAGGCTGAGATCGAAGAACTTGGTAAGCAGACCTCCGAAGCTCCGCACCTTCGCGCGGCACAGAAGCGTCTCGCCTTCGAGGTCACCAGTCTGGTGCACTCCCAAGAAGCCGCTCAGGCTGCCCTGGACGCCTCTGCGGCACTGTTTGGCAACGGAGACCTCGCGGCGCTCCCCGCTGACACCCTGAAGGCGGCTCTGAGCGAATTGCCTAACGTGACCATCTCGGGAGGCGAGGCGATAGCTCAACTCCTCACCGACACCGGACTCGTGGCCTCGCTTTCAGCGGCGCGCCGGGCTATAGCCGAGGGTGGCGTGTACCTGAACAACGAAAAGATCACCGACGAAGCCGCTGTTGCTAGCTCTTGGCTACCCGGCGGATTTGCTGTGCTCAGACGCGGAAAAAAGACTCTTGCCGGTCTTTTTAAGAACTGAGAAAAGAAAAGCAGCAAAAACAGCCAAATGGATTTGACTTCATCGTTATAGTCCCGTAATGTTTCTACTCGTTGCCCATAGTTTGGGGAAACCTGTTTAGGTCTCCGGCTCAAGCGCAACCAATCAAATGATTCAGCAGTAAAAAGCCTTGTGCTTTGCATTGTCTGCTTCGTAAGATTGAGCTTCTGCCAGAAAAAGAACTCGTTTTGACGAGAGCCGATTTGGTGGTAAGTTAGTGAAGTTGCCCTGGAGGCCAGTCGAGAGACAAACTCCCAGGAGCATCCGATCCTTGAGAACTCAACAGCGTGCACAATGTCGATGCCAAACAAGTTGGCTAACTTCGGTTAGCCATGCAACATTTGGATTAGACAGATTGTCAGACAATCTGATTTAGTCAGATCAAACTGAGGCGCCATTTTCCGGCGCTTTCGAAAAGTTTGGTAAGAGCTTGCTCTTACCTAACACACTTTTACGGAGAGTTTGATCCTGGCTCAGGACGAACGCTGGCGGCGTGCTTAACACATGCAAGTCGAACGATGAAGCCGGAGCTTGCTCTGGTGAATTAGTGGCGAACGGGTGAGTAACACGTGAGCAATCTGCCCTTGACTCTGGGATAACTGCGGGAAACTGTAGCTAATACCGGATACGACGTACGGAGGCATCTCCTGTACGTGGAAAGAATTTTGGTCAAGGATGAGCTCGCGGCCTATCAGCTAGTTGGTGAGGTAATGGCTCACCAAGGCGACGACGGGTAGCCGGCCTGAGAGGGTGACCGGCCACACTGGAACTGAGA
>JBILRS010000110.1:0-2769 GCA_044372535.1 Rhodoluna sp. | reverse complement strand
GGCGACACCTCGGCTGGCCCAACTCAGAACGCGATCACTCCGGTAGCCGACGGTGACTGGAAAGGCTTGAAGTGACCTTCGCCTATCTAGGCTTACTTCTCTTCTCACTGATCGGCCTCTCGCTGATCGATTTCAAGTTCAAACTCGCCTTTTTCGCTAAGCCTGCACGTTCGGCGGTGGCAATCGCGATTCCTTTCGCACTCTTCGTGATCTGGGATCTTGCCGGCATAGCTTCGGGGATCTTCTTCAGGGGTAACGCCGAGCATCTGGTCGGATTCGAGCTTTTCCCCGAGTTTCCGATCGAAGAGCTGTTCTTCCTGGGTGTGCTCTGCTACACGACACTGATAATCACCTCTGCGTTGGGTAAGAAGAGATGAACTACCTAGAACTCAACGCCATCTTCTTAGGTATAGCCGCGATTCCAGCTCTTCTCGTTCTCCGCGGGCGGCAGTGGGTCACCGTCGCCAAAGTTCTCGCACCGATGCTCGTCTTGACGGCAATTTTCGACAACCTGATCATCGCGACCGGAATAGTTGCCTACGACGCGGCCAACATCTCGGGAATCAAAATCGGCGTTGCGCCGATCGAAGACTTCGCCTACACAATTGCCGCCGTACTCTTGATTACAACCAGCTGGCACTGGTTTGGGAAGGGTAAGAAGTGAACGCCATAAAGAAGCTGTTCTGGGTCTCGCGACCAATTTCATGGATCAACACCGCCTTCCCTTTCGCCGCCGGTTACTACCTAGCCACCCGCCAGATCGATCTCACACTGATTATCGGCACCCTGTTCTTCTTGATTCCTTACAACTTGCTGATGTACGGCATCAACGATGTGTTTGATTACGAGAGCGACCTCCGCAACCCACGCAAGGGTGGCATTGAGGGTGCGGTCAGCGAGAAACGCTGGCACCCGCTAATCCTTTGGGCGTCGACGCTCTCCTGTGTTCCATTCCTCATCTACCTAGTGCTAGTTGGCGACGGCCTCGCCAACTTCTTCTTGGCCCTGTTCGTCTTCACCGTGGTCGCCTATAGCGCCAAGGGGTTGCGCTTCAAAGAGAAGCCGTTTCTCGACTCACTGACCTCGGCCAGCCACTTCGTCGGCCCGCTGATCTACGCGCTGGCCCTGACCAAGACCAGCCTGGTTGACAACATCTTCGTGATCGCAGCCTTCACACTCTGGGGCATGGCCTCGCACGCCTTCGGAGCCGTGCAAGACGTCATCGCTGATCGCGAGGGTGGCATTGCCTCTATCGCCACAGCCATCGGCGCTCGCAACACGACCCGGCTAGCTTTCGGCGCCTACGCCCTAGCCGGCGTCCTTGTTTTGTTTTTGGGCTTCCCTGGCAACCTCGCCATTCTGGCCGCGGTTCCATACCTGCTCATCGTTGGTCCGTTTTGGAACATCACCGATGAAACCTGCGAGCAGGCCAACCGCGGTTGGAAGCACTTCATCAAGCTCAACTACATCGCCGGCTTTGTGGTGACGATGTTGCTTATCTGGATCGCCATTCAATAACGTTGGCCCTCGAGTAGCTGCGGCCGCATAAGCCGCAGGCCAGAGCCCGAGTCGGCTTGCGATACCTAAAGTGTTCGTGGCCAGCTGGGCATCGCCCAACCCAAGGCGCAAACTCTGAGGCAATCTCTTTGCCCGTGAAACGCTCGGCACGGTAGCCAATCGACTTCGCGGTTGCCAACCAAACCTTGCCGTGGCCAGCGTCTTTGCCGCAGAGCGCGTGAGCAATCTCATGCAGCACCACCTGCAGGGTTTCATCGATGCTGTGAACCTGCGCGTGATACGAAGAAATCGAAATCGTCTTGTCTCGGTAGTTGCAGAGACCCGCTCGACGCTTGGCGTTGTCCCACTTGAAGGTCCATGCCTGCACATCGAGATGTTCGGCCATCTTGCGTTCGGCTAGAGCCAGGACTCGATCGAACTTATCGATACTCATGCGCAGATAGCGGTGCTTACCCCTGCTGAACTGACGACCAGCCACGAAGCCAACCTTTTCGCAAGCACCGATTGCGCGGGCGTTCTCGGCCAAGACCTCGACCGTTAGCTTTGATAAGCCGAGTTGTTCAAACCCGCAGTCGACAACCAGTGCAATAGCCTCGGACCCGAACCCTCGACCGAAGAAGTCAGGGTCGGCGAGCGCGATTCGAAGATTCATCGAGGACTTCTCGGCGTTGAACTCGTTCAGAGTGATTTCGCCGACATGCTCTCCATCGTGCCCAATTTCCCAGAGGATACTCTCGGGATCGCTCGCCGCGGAATCGGACGGAACCAGAGTGACCAATTCACCCTCGAGTCGGGGTGCGTGAGTGGGGAGGGAAACTGTGCTCATTTCGTCTCAACCCTAACCCTGCAACGCGCGGCGAAGAGTAGCCCGCTAATCTTGAATGCATGACTCAACGCAAAAAGCCCTGGGGTTACCAAAACCCTTCCGAAGGCAAGGCTCCCGACTGGGAGCTTCACCCAGAGACCACCGCGGTTCGCGGCGGCTTGATGCGCTCGGGTTTTGGCGAGACCGCCGAAGCCCTCTACCTCTCTAGCGGTTTCACCTACGACAGCGCCGAGCAGGCCGCCAGCGCGTTTCGTGAAGACACCGAACACTTTCTTTACTCTCGCTACGACAACCCAACCGTCGCAATGTTTGAGGAACGCCTAGCCGCCATCGAAGGTGCTGAGGCTTGCAAGGCGACGGCATCTGGAATGGCCGCCATGTTTGCATCTGTTGCCAGCGTCGTCAAGTCGGGCGACCGCATCGTG
>JBILRS010000004.1:0-36812 GCA_044372535.1 Rhodoluna sp. | reverse complement strand
CCCGGCGACCTGTGATGTCTGCCGTGGCGCTGGCCAGATCCAACGCCAGGTGCGCTCTCTGCTAGGCAACGTTGTTACCAACATGCCCTGCACCTCCTGCCGAGGTTTCGGGCAAACAATCCCTTCGCCGTGCATCGATTGCCGCGGTCAAGGCCGAGTGCGCGACAAACGAACACTCGAATTCAACATCCCCGCCGGTGTTGAAGATGGCTTAAGGCTGCAACTAGCTGGGCAGGGTGAGGTTGGTTTCGCTGGAGGTCCTGCGGGAGACATTTACGTTGATATCTCTGTGCGTGCCGATGAAATCTTCGGAAGAAATGGCGACGACCTTACCTGCGTGCTCGAAGTGCCGGTGCACGATGCTGCGCTAGGGGCCCAGGTGCAGATCGAGACTTTCGACGGCCCGGTCAATGTCGAGATCGCGCCCGGTGTTCAAACCGGCGACATCTTCACCGTCAAGGGCAAAGGGTCACACAAGCTGCGCACCACGGGTCGCGGCGATCTCAAGGTCTCGATTCAGGTAAAGACCCCATCGAAACTAGATAGCAAGCAAAAGGAGCTTCTGCGCCAACTGGCCAAGTTGCGCAAGGGCGACCACCCTCAACTGCAGAAGCAGACAGCGGGCTTCTTCGGCAAGAGACGCTAGTGGTCGAGCCACTTTTTCGCTTCGATGGTGAGTTAGTCACCAATTCTGAGATTGTTTTGGGCGGCACCGAGGGCCACCACGCAGCCGCGGTTCGTCGAATGCGCGTTGGTGAAGGGATAGCACTGACAAATGGCACCAGCTTGCACGCGAGGGGTGTTGTTACTTCGGTGGCAGCCAAAGAAATCGGCGTGCGAATCCTCTCGGTCGAAGAACTTTCTTTGCCAGCATTGCGCTTCGGGCTGGTTCAGGCACTTGCGAAAGGTGACCGAGATGAATTGGCTATTCAGGCTGCCACCGAACTCGGCTGCCTAAGCATCACGCCGTGGCAGGCGGAGCGTTCAATCTCTAAGTGGGATCAAGCCAAGCGCGCTAAGGGGCAAGAACGCTGGCAGACAATCGCGACCGAGGCCGCGAAGCAATCGCTACGTCCACTCTTCCCTGTCGTTCGCGAACCAATGACATCGAAGCAGCTGGAGACCCTGATGAGTCACGAGACTTTCATCGTGCTTGACCCAACGGCTTCGCTTTCGCTTGCCGACTGGGAGGCGCCTCAGAGCGGTTCGGTTCAGGTTGTAGTTGGGCCCGAGGGCGGCATCACGTCGGCAGAACTCAAGGCTTTTGAGTCAGCGGGAGCGGTCAGAGTACATTTGGGCTCTGGCATCCTCCGCACATCAACCGCAGGAATGGCTGCGATAGCTTTTTTGGCTGGACGAAGCGGCCTTTGGCGTTAGATTTGTTAGCGGAGGAACATTTGATCGACTGCATTTTTTGCAAAATAGTAGCTGGCACGATTCCAGCGACCATAGTGGCCGAGACTTCGCTCTCGATTGCCTTCAAGGACGTTCAGCCAAGGCAGCCGGTGCACATCCTGGTTGTTCCGCGCAGCCATCACTCAAACGTCGCAGACCTAGCCAACAACGACCCAGAAGCTCTAGTCGACCTGATGCAGCTTGGTAGCCGAGTGGCAGCAGACCTTACCTCGGGTCACTTCAGATTCACTTTCAATACCGGTGAACACGCCGGCCAAACGGTCTTTCACGCGCACGGTCACATCACCTCCAACCAGCCGGTGGCTTCGTGAGCGAACTTTCGAGCGTCGAGATCAAGGTCGCGGAGTCGAGCAGTCTTTTTGGTCCGGGTGACGCGCTACTTAAAGAATTCGAAGCCCAGTACCCAGACATTCAGGTTTCTGCCCGCGGCGACCAGGTAAAACTTACCGGCCCCTCAAAGCAGGTAGCCATCGCCAGAAAGCTTCTCGACCAAATGGCAGAACTGGTCAAGCGCGGCCAACTGCTAAGCCCGGAGGACTTTCGCCGAGCAGCTCGCATGCTTGCCGGAGACTCTGAGTCAAAGCCCGCAGACATTCTGAGCCAGAGCATACTTTCGTCGCGCGGCAAGAGCATTCGCCCAAAGACCCTCGGTCAGAAGAACTACGTGGACGCGATTGATAGAAACACGATCGTGTTTGGAATCGGTCCGGCGGGAACCGGTAAGACTTATCTAGCAATGGCTAAGGCGGTGCAAGCACTGCAGCGCAAAGAGGTTTCTAGGATCATTTTGACGCGTCCGGCGGTCGAAGCCGGAGAACGCCTTGGTTTCTTGCCCGGCACTCTCAATGACAAAATTGACCCTTATCTTCGCCCGCTGTTTGACGCTCTGCACGAGATGCTCGAACCCGATGCCGTGCCAAAACTAATGGCCTCGGGCACCGTGGAGGTGGCTCCACTGGCATATATGCGTGGACGCACGCTCAACGATTCGTTCATCATTCTCGACGAGGCTCAAAACACCACACCGGAGCAGATGAAGATGTTTTTGACCAGGCTTGGCTTCAATTCGAAGATGGTTGTCACGGGTGACGTCACTCAGATTGACCTGCCAATCGGCACCAGCGGGCTTCGCAAAGCCATTGAGGTCCTAGATGGGCTCGATGACATGCACTTCTCGACACTGACATCCGAAGACGTGGTGAGGCATTCCATGGTAGCCAAGATCGTGGACGCATACTCTCGACACGACGAGAAACTCACCGCTAGAAAGAACACCAGATGAGCATCGAGTTACGCAACGAGTCGAACCACAGCGTGGATGAAGCCAGGGTGCTGCAGTTGGCCAGCTTTGCACTCGATTCGATGAGAATCCACCCGGACTCTGAGCTCGAGATTCTTTTCTACGACGAAGAGCCCATGAGCGAACTGCACGTGAAGTTCATGGATGAGCCCGGACCAACCGATGTGTTGAGTTTTCCTATGGATGAACTCCATCCGGGCGACGAAAATGAGTTGAGTCTCGGTCAGCTCGGTTCGATCGTTATCTGCCCAACGGTTGCGGCAGCTCAGGCAGAGGCGGCCGGCCACGAATATATTAACGAGGTCCTGTTGCTTACCACCCACGGTGTACTTCACCTGCTCGGCTTTGACCACGGTGAACCCGAAGAGCATCGCGTTATGTTTGGGCTGCAGGCCGACATCCTCTCGCAGTTCTACGCTCAGGAGGCCTAATTGTTGGTCATCGCAATCGTTGCAGCGACGATCCTTGCACTACTTACCCTCGCAATCACAGTGGTCTCTGCTGCTCTAGGTCGCCCAGAGTCACTGAGTTTTGCTCGGCTCACACTGACTGGACTCTTCGGTGTCGTCCTGGGGCAAGGTCTTAGTCCTCTTGAAATTTCTTGGTGGTGGTCGGCCGCCATCAGTTTCGCGCTCATGATCGCGCTTCTTATTGGGTCCCAGTTGCTGGCAAGATTCGCTGGGCACCGAGCCTTCGGTAGATGGTTGACGCGTGTATTTAGCCCGGTCGTATCCTCACTCACCATAATGTTCACCCCGCTCTCGCTTCCGCAGAACGAAGAGCCCGAAGAGTTTGAGCAGGAACTGATGGACTCCGTTGAGGAGTTCGGTGAGACCATCGTGCGCGAAGTGATGGTGCCACGAATCGACATGGCAACCATAGATGCCGATGAGCCTCTCGAGCTGGCGATGAAGGTGTTCTTGGAGCGAGGCTTCTCAAGGCTGCCGGTTGTGGGCAAAAACATCGACGACATCGTCGGTGTCCTCTACCTCAAAGACGTCGCAAAGATTATGTACGCGGGGGAGTTGGCAGCCAAGACCAGTGCCGATGTTGCTCGTAAGCCCGTCTTTGTGCCTGAATCTAAGCCAGTTGACGACCTCTTGCGCGACATGCAGGTCTCGGCAACCCACATCGCTATCGTGATTGATGAATACGGTGGCGTGGCCGGCTTGGCAACTATGGAAGACGTAATTGAAGAGATCGTCGGCGACATTGCAGACGAATACGACCGCGAGGTTGCCGACATCGAGGAGATCGAGCCAGGTCTTTTTAGGGTTTCGGCTAGATGCCCGCTCTTCGATCTTGGTGAGCGCTTTGAGATCGAGCTTGAAGACGAGGACGTCGATAGCGTCGGAGGTCTGCTGACCAAAGAATTGGAACGTTTGCCCCGCAAGGGTGACTCAGTCACCTACAGCGGTTTAGTTTTTTCTGCCGATCGCATCGAGGGTCGCCGTAAACGCCTGATTACCGTCTTGGTTCAGGCTAGTGAACCACTGCGCGAGTCCCAGGAGGCTTTCTCATGACCTTTCGAAGCGGTTTCATCTCATTTGTCGGTAGACCAAATGTCGGTAAGTCCACTTTGACCAACGCTCTGGTTGGCGAAAAGATCGCAATTACCAGCGCGAAGCCACAGACCACTCGTCGAGCCATTCGTGGCATGGTCAACCGCGAAGAGGGTCAGATTGTGGTTGTTGATACGCCCGGACTGCACAGACCTCGCACCCTCTTGGGTGAGCGCTTGAACGATTTGGTTGCTAAGACGCTATCGGGAGTCGACGTTATCGGGTTTTGCGTCCCGGCGAATGAGAAGCTCGGGCCCGGCGACGCATTCATTAGCGAACAGTTGAACGACTTTCGTCGCGCGAAGCTGATTGCCGTGGTCACCAAGACCGAATTGGTTTCTCGCGACCAGTTGGCAGTCAAGTTGCAAGAGGTCGCTGAAATGCGCGACTGGGCCGCAATCGTCCCGGTTTCAGCCCTTGCCGGCAGACAGCTCGATGACCTATTGGGCGTGATCTTCGGTCAACTCCCAGAGTCTGCAGCCATGTATCCGACCGATGCCGTCACCGACGAATCAATCGAGTCCAGAATCTGTGAACTCATTCGCGAATCGGCGCTCGAGGGAGTACACGATGAGCTTCCGCACTCGATTGCTGTCACGATCGACGAGATGAACGAACGTGAAGACGGGTCTATGGTCGATATTCATGCCAATGTCTGGGTCGAACGCGACTCCCAAAAGGGCATCATTATCGGCAAGGGCGGTTCGCGCCTTCGCGAGGTCGGAGCGGTTTCTCGCAAGGAGATTGAGTTGCTGATTGGCAAGAAGGTGTTTCTCGGTCTGCGCGTGAAGGTGGCTAAGGAATGGCAAAGAGACCCTAAGCAACTTGGCAAACTTGGTTTCTAAGGGCTACCCTGAAGGGGTGTCCTTCGAGCTCCTGCTTATTGGCCGCGGCGAGGCCTAACCCGGCCCCCTCGCTGCGGTGCGTTTTGCTGGCTAACCCAACTTTTTATCAGGAGCTTAAGTAAATGGAAAACACCCAAAAACCCTCGTCCATGCCGGTGCATAAGTACCAGCCGTTTCACGAGCAAATCGTGGTCGACCTGCCAGATCGCACGTGGCCTAGCAAGCGAATAACCGAAGCCCCGCGCTGGTGCGCAGTCGATTTGCGAGATGGCAACCAGGCGCTGATTGATCCAATGAGCCCAGAGCGCAAGTTGAAGATGTTCAAACTTCTCGTTGGCATGGGCTACAAAGAGATCGAAGTTGGGTTTCCTAGCGCGAGCCAGACCGACTTTGACTTCGTTCGTGAACTGATCGACGGCGGCCACATTCCTGATGATGTGACAATCCAGGTGCTTACCCAGGCGCGAGATCACCTGATTGAGAGAACCTACGAGTCAATTCGCGGTTCGAAGAAGGCGATTGTGCACTTCTACAATTCGACCTCCGTTCTGCAGCGTCGCGTGGTTTTCGGTCAGGACAAAGCCGGAATCACAGCAATCGCAGTTCACGCCGCCGAGAAGTGCAAGGAGCTGGAGGCTACGGTTCCCGGCACCGAGGTTTTCTACGAGTACTCGCCCGAGAGTTACACCGGAACCGAGCTGGAATACGCTCTCGAGGTTTGCAATGCGGTTATCGAGGTCATTGCCCCGACCCCCGAGCGCAAGATGGTCATCAACCTTCCCGCCACGGTCGAGATGGCAACCCCTAACGTTTACGCCGACTCGATCGAGTGGATGAGCCGCCGCCTTGACCGCCGAGACAGTGTTCTGCTGTCACTGCACCCGCACAATGACCGCGGCACGGGCGTCGCTGCGGCAGAACTCGGTTACCTCGCTGGTGCCGATCGAATCGAAGGCTGCTTATTCGGTAACGGCGAGCGCACCGGAAACGTTGACCTCGTCACGCTTGGGCTCAACCTTTTCAGCCAGGGCATCGACCCGCACATCGACTTCAGCAATCTTGACGAGATCAAGCGAACGGTTGAGTACTGCAACCAGCTTCCGGTTCACGAGCGCAGCCCATACGGTGGCGATTTGGTGTACACCGCATTCTCTGGTTCACACCAGGACGCGATCAAAAAGGGCTTCGAGATCATGCACAAGGAGGCCGCCGAGAAGGGTGTCTCCGTCGATGACCTGCACTGGGCCGTGCCGTATCTGCCCATCGACCCTAAAGACGTTGGCCGTTCATACGAGGCGGTTATTCGCGTCAACTCTCAGTCAGGCAAGGGTGGCGTGGCGTACCTCTTGAAGGCGGATCACAGCCTGGATCTGCCGAGAAAGCTTCAGATCGAGTTCTCGCGCGTGGTTCAGAACAAGACAGACTCAGACGGCGGAGAAGTCACCAGCGAAGCACTCTGGGCGATCTTCACCGACGAGTACCTTCCGAACTCGGACCCAGCCAACAAGTGGGGTCGCTTCGAGCTGAAGCGCATGCGCACCGCCAGCGAAATGGATGGAGTCGTAAATCTCGACGTCGTTCTGCGCGACGGCACCGGTGAGATTGAGAGCTCTGGCACCGGCAATGGCCCGATCTCTGCGTTCATCGATGTTCTAGCTCAGAGCGGGGTTAGCGTGCGCCTCCTTGACTACGTTGAGCACACACTCAGTGAGGGTGGCGACGCGCTTGCGGCTGCATACATCGAGCTCGAAGTAGCTGGTGTAACTCTATGGGGCGTCGGAATCGACGGCGACATCGCAACCGCTTCGTTGAAGGCCTTGATTTCGGGTGTCAACCGCGCCATTCGCGCCTAGCCACTAGATACTTGGTGTATGCCCCTTTACCGAGATGAAGCCGTCGTGCTTCGCACGCACAAACTCGGTGAAGCGGATCGAATCGTCACCATGCTCTCGCACTACAACGGCCAGATTCGCGCGGTTGCTAAAGGTGTTCGAAAAACCGGCTCAAAGTTCGGGTCTCGCCTCGAACCGTTCAGGGTTGTCGACGTCCAGCTATACGAGGGTAAGAACCTAGACACGGTAAGCCAGGTTGAGACGCTCAGTTCTTACGGTGCCGAGATTGTTCGAGACTACGCCTGCTACACGGCGGCCACCGCGATGGTTGAGACCGCTGAAAAACTTACCGGCGACGTATCGAGCCCGCAGCAATACTTGCTTCTCGTGGGTGGTCTTCGAGCACTCTCCAGGCAGGAGCATGACAGCAGCTTGATCCTGGATTCTTATCTACTCCGAGCGCTCTCTGTTGCCGGCTGGGCACCAAACTTCGGCGATTGTGCCGCCTGCTCGCTAGAAGGCCCTCACCGCGCCTTTGTTCTGCAATTGGGAGGCGTAGTCTGCCAAGACTGCAAACCCGCCGGTGCGGCGACCATTAGCGAAGACACCGGCGCGCTGCTCGGAGCTCTCCTTTCGGGCGACTGGGCCGTTGCCGACGCCTCCAGCGAGTCGGCACGTGCCAACGCGGCCGGAATCGTGGCGGCATATAGCCAGTGGCACATCGAGCGCGGGCTAAAATCGCTACAACATGTCGAACGTACCTAAGTTCTCAGAAGTGCCAGCCCACATCGCCATCGTGATGGACGGTAATGGTCGCTGGGCAAACGCACGCGGTCTAACCCGAGTTGAAGGTCACAAGGCCGGCGAAGCCGCTCTACTAGACGTCGTAGAGGGAGCGATCCAAGCCGGGGTTAAGTATCTAACCGTCTATGCGTTCTCTACCGAGAACTGGAAGCGTTCACCCGACGAGGTGCGTTTCTTGATGGGGTTCAATCGTGAGGTTCTTCGCCGCCGCCGCGACCTGTTGAATTCTTGGGGCGTGCGAATCCGCTGGTCTGGCCGACGTCCGAGGCTTTGGACCTCTGTCATCAACGAACTGCTCGAAGCCGAGCGATTGACCGCCAGAAACAGCACACTCACGCTAACCATGTGCGTCAACTACGGTTCAAGGGTTGAGATCGTGGACGCCGTTAACAGAATCACCGAAGACGTTGCCAGTGGCCGCCTGAAGGCCGGTGCGGTCACCGAGAAAACTGTTCAGCGTTATCTGACAACCCCAGACCTCCCAGACGTAGATCTCTTTTTGAGATCCTCGGGGGAGCAGCGCGCAAGCAACTTCCTGCTCTGGCAGTCGGCCTATGCGGAGTTCATTTTCGACCAGACACCTTGGCCAGACTTCAACCGCGACCACCTTTGGCGCGCCATCGAAGAATACGGAAACCGCCATCGTCGTTTCGGTAGCGCTGTTGACAAGCCGAAAACGCGTTCTGGCAAGTAAAATGAAGTCTTCACGCCCCGCATCCAGCGCGGAGTAGACATGGAGTCCAAAGTGGCAACACCAAACCGTCTCGATTCGGTAATTTCTCTAGCAAAACGTCGCGGTTTTGTGTTCCCAGCCGGTGAAATCTACGGTGGAACCCGCTCTGCCTGGGACTACGGGCCACTCGGTGTCGAGCTAAAAGAGAACATCAAACGCCAGTGGTGGCGAACGATTGTGAACTCTCGCGAAGATGTTGTTGGTCTCGACTCGTCAGTGATTCTGCCGCGCAAGGTCTGGGAATCTTCGGGCCACGTGCGCGAGTTCGTTGACCCTTTGATTGAATGCACCAGTTGCCATAAACGCTTTCGTGCCGACCACCTAGAAGAGGCGTTTGAAGAGAAGAAGGGTCGAGCACCTTCGTCAATGGCTGAAATTGCCTGCCCAAACTGCGGTGGCAAAGAAACTTGGACCGAACCCAAACTGTTCAATGGTCTGCTCAAGACTTACCTCGGACCTATCGAGGACGAGTCCGGGCTTCACTATCTTCGACCAGAGACCGCGCAGGGCATCTTCGTGAACTTTGCAAATGTCCTTGGCGCGTCTCGCATGAAGCCGCCCTTCGGCATCGGCCAGATTGGTAAGTCGTTCCGAAACGAAATCACTCCCGGAAACTTCATTTTCAGAACTCGCGAATTCGAGCAGATGGAGATGGAGTTCTTCGTCGAGCCAGGCACCGACGAGCAGTGGCACGACTACTGGATCGAACAGCGCATGAACTGGTACACCGACCTCGGAATCAACCCAGAGAACCTACGCCTCTTCGAACACCCGAAGGAAAAGCTCTCGCACTACTCAAAGCGAACCGTCGACATCGAGTATCGCTTTGGATTCCAGGGCAGCGAGTTCGGTGAGCTTGAGGGCATAGCCAACCGCACTGACTTCGACCTCACGACTCACGCTCGCGAGTCAGGCGTCGACCTCTCTTACTTTGATCAGGGCAAGAACGAGCGCTGGACCCCATTCGTAATCGAGCCTGCGGCAGGACTAACACGTTCGCTGATGGCATTCCTAGTCGACGCGTACGCCGAAGATGAAGCCCCGAACACAAAGGGTGGCGTCGACGTAAGAACTGTTCTGCGACTCGATTACCGCCTCGCACCGGTGAAGGCTGCCGTGCTTCCACTCTCGCGCAACGAGGAGCTGTCTCCGCTGGCTCGTGAGCTTGCTCAGGATCTTCGCGGACACTGGAACATTGACTTCGATGATTCGGGAGCGATCGGTCGTCGTTACCGTCGCCAAGATGAAATCGGCACGCCGTTCTGTATCACCGTGGACTTCGAATCACTCGATGACAAGGCCGTAACCATTCGTGAGCGCGACAGCATGGCGCAGGAGCGTGTATCCCTCGATCGACTAAAGGGTTACCTAGCTGAGAGGCTGCTGCCCTGAGCCTTCAGTACGGCAAGTTAGCCATCAAAACGCCAGTGATTCTGGCACCGATGGCTGGCATTACCAACACCGCGTTCCGACGACTCTGCCGAGAGTTCGGCGGCGGTTTGTACGTTTCTGAGATGGTCACTTCTCGCGCACTGGTTGAGCGCACCGAAGAGTCAATGCGCTTGGTCGGGCATCACGAGAGCGAAGACATTCGCTCGGTGCAGCTTTATGGCGTTGACCCCAAGACAATCGCCGAGGCAGTCACGATGCTGGTTGCCGAAGATCGCGCAGACCACATCGATCTGAACTTCGGTTGCCCGGTTCCAAAAGTCACTCGCAAGGGTGGGGGAGCAGCGCTGCCCTGGAAGCGCGATCTGTTTAGCGCAATCGTCAACGCTGCCGTGAAGGCCGCCGGCGAAGTCCCAGTGACCGTCAAGATGCGCAAGGGCATAGACTCCGAGCATCTCACGTACCTTGATGCCGGTAAATCGGCGAGGGATGCCGGCGTAGCGGCTATTGCTCTACATGGTCGCACCGCATCCGATTACTACTCGGGCAATGCCGACTGGGGATCCATCGCCACCCTTCGTGAGTCCCTGCCAGATGTTCAGGTTCTGGGTAACGGAGACATCTGGTCGGCCGGTGACGCGGTCAGAATGATGCGTGAGACTGGCGTAGACGGCGTTGTAGTGGGTAGAGGTTGTTTGGGTCGTCCATGGTTGTTTGGAGACCTTCAGGCAGCGTTTGACGAGTATGCGATTAACCCGAACTCAAACGCCGCCATTGACCCTATTCAGCCAAATTTGGGCGAGGTAGCCGATGCTTTCAAGCGGCACGCCGAGTTACTGGTTGAGTTTTTTGAGAATGAGGATCACGCCTGCCGTGACATTCGCAAGCATGTTGCCTGGTACTTCAAGGGCTACCCGGTTGGCGGCGAATTCCGGGCAGACCTAGCGCGGGTCGAATCCCTGGATCAGATGGATCAGATTCTTGGTCGGCTCGAACGTGACCAGCCATACCCGGGCGAAGAGGCCGAGGGGCCGCGCGGCAGGCTCGGTGGCGCAAAAGTCTGTGCCCTGCCAGAGAATTGGTTAGACAGCGAAGAACTCGTTGGGGATCAGCGAAAAATGTTGCAGGAAGCCGAATTGGGGGTGTCGGGCGGATGAGTAAAACACCTAAAGGTTACGACTCTTCCGATGAGGCACGCTTTCTCCCCGAAGCCAGGACGAGCTCAGTGCGTCGCAGCGAGTTCGCCCGTGACCGCGCCCGAGTTCTGCACTCTTCGGCGCTGAGACGTTTGGGGGCGAAGACGCAGGTTCTAAGCCCAAGTGGTGGCGACTTCGCCCGAACAAGGCTGACTCATTCGCTCGAGGTAGCGCAGGTCGGGCGCGAGATGGCGCTTGAACTCGGCACAGACCCAGATTTGGTTGACATGGCTTGCCTGGCGCATGACTTGGGCCACCCACCTTTTGGGCACAATGGCGAAACCGCTTTGAACGAGTGGTCGATCGGGATTGGCGGCTTCGAGGGCAATGCTCAGACTCTCAGATTGATTTCGAGAATCGAGCCCAAGGTCTTCGGTAGAGACGGTGAATCGTTTGGTCTGAATTTGAGCCGTGCGAGTCTTGACGCCAGTTGCAAGTACCCATGGAGTAGGTCCGAGGGAGTCGCCGACGTCGGTGCGGGTCAGAACACAAAGTTTGGCGTTTACGAAGATGACTTGCCGGTCTTCAACTGGTTTAGAGAAGGTTCACTCTCCGGCCAAAAATGTGTTGAAGCGCAAATCATGGATTTCGCTGACGATGTCGCCTACTCGGTCCATGACTTTGAAGACGCCATCGTTTCGGGCTTCGTAAAGCTACCCGAGATCGCTGATCCCGCGCAGCATGATTACTTGATTGGTCAGATCCAAGTTTGGGTCGGCAACACTCTGACCCACAACGAACTCGAGGCAGCACTCGAGCGTCTGCAAACCAATGTCTATTGGCCCGAGCACTTTGATTCAACCGGCCGCGACCACGGGCAACTAAAGAACCTGACCTCGTCACTCATTGGCTCTTTTGTCGGACGCGCTACAGACCAGACCCTCGCCACCAACACCGGAACCATCACGCGCTACGGCGCACAGATTATTACGCCTGTTGAGGTTCGGGCAGAAATTGCCGTTCTCAAAGGGCTGGTCTCTGTCTTCCTGATGTCACACTCTTCGAGACGACCGCTTTACGAGTGGCAGAGGGCTATTCTGACGGAACTCTGCGACGCCCTTTTGGCTGCGAACGGCTCGCACCTGGATCACTACTCGGCTAGCGCTTGGCTGCAGGCCAACGGTGAAGAGCAACAGCGTCGAGTCATTGTTGATCAAATTGCCTCGCTAACCGATCAGAGCGCTCTGACGCTGCACAACCGCCTCTTCGGTTCGTCATCCTAGGATTAGGGTATGGCAGGCAGATTCAAAGACAGCGATAAGGAAGAGCTCAAGGCTCGCATCAATATCGCTGAGGTGATTGGCGACTATGTCGCGCTCAAGCCATCCGGCGGCGGCAGTTTCAAAGGGCTCTGCCCGTTTCACAACGAAAAGTCGCCTTCGCTGCAGGTAACCCCCTCAAAGGGCATGTTCTATTGCTTCGGCTGCCAAATTGGCGGCGACGTATTCAAATTCTTAGACCTGGTCGAAAAACTCAGCTTCACCGAAGCGGTTGAGAAACTAGCCGCACGCATAGGATTTCAGCTCAGTTACGAAGAGGGTGCATCTCGCGACAATGGTGAGAGGGCTAGAGTTCTCGAGGCAAACTCGCTCACTGCCGAGTTCTTCCAAGCAGCACTCGCCTCTGCTGAGGCCGAGCCCGGTCGAAAGCTTATGTCTGAGCGTGGATTCGACGCAGCCGCTCTTGCCCATTTTGGCGTTGGCTGGGCACCAAAAGGCTGGACCAACCTCTCAGACCACCTGAAGTCCAAAGGTTTCACCGACCAGGAGCTCCTCGTAGCCGGGCTTGCAAGCTCTGGCGAACGCGGAATCTATGACAAGTTTCGCGGCCGTGTTGTTTGGCCCATCAGAGATACCACCAATCAAGTCATTGGCTTTGGCGCAAGGAAGATCTTCGAGGACGACAAAGGCCCCAAGTATCTGAACTCGGCTGAGACCCCGGTTTACCACAAGTCGAAAGTTCTCTACGGCTTGGATCTGGCCAAGCGCGACATGTCGAAGCAGCAGCAAGTTGTGGTTGTCGAGGGCTACACCGACGTGATGGCCTGCCACCTGGCCGGAGTCACAACAGCAATCGCAACTTGCGGCACCGCGTTTAGCGAGGACCACATACAGATTCTCAACCGAATCCTCGGCTCCGATCCCGCCAACCCAGCGCAGGTCATCTTCAACTTTGATCCTGATGAAGCTGGGCAAAAGGCAGCCATGAAGGCGTTCGCTAGCTCTAGCAAGTTCAACGCACAAACCTTCGTGGCCGTCGGTCCAGACGGGCTCGACCCGAGCGACCTTCGCCAGCAACGCGGAGACGAGGCAGTGGTCGCGATGATCGAGGCCAAGCGGCCGCTTCTCGAGTTCGCAATCGACCGCAGCGTCATGAAGTTCGATCTCAATTCTCGCGAAGGCCAAGTTTCGGCAACTCGTGCGGCGGCCATAATCCTGGCTGGCATCGCCGACCCGATTCAGCGCTCTGTCTACGAAAAGTACCTCTCAGAACTAACCAGCGTCGACCGGAGCGCAATCGCGGCACTTGTTGCCGAGGAGGTCAAGAAGTCCAGAAACGCGAGGGTTTCCTCGATAAGTCAGGCCCCTCCAATTGACGCCCCAGAACCCGAGGTTGCGACTGGTTACGAGGTTGTTGACCTCAAGGACCCAACCAATCGTCGTGAACGTTGGTTGTTAGAGGTGGTTGCGCAGATGCCAGAGTTCGTCGACGCGGCAACTCGGGCTCGAATCTTCAGAATCTACTTCTCGGCGTCGCGTCACGTAGCGATCGGCAAATTGCTTCTCGATGAGTTGGCTAAGGGCGCTGATGGTCTGATAGACCGCGTGGTGGAACGAACTGCCGATTCACCAGAGCTTCAACAAACTTTTCGCGAAATTGCCATGCAGCCTCTGCCAGCCAATGACGATGCGGCTCGTGAGGTTTACGCCAGGGGAGTATTGACTCTCGCCCTTGAGAAGACCATCGAGTTGGAAAAGAACTATTTGCTGTCGGCTCGCAACAGAGCTGACGCCGCGGGAGATTCGGCGACAACAGCTGAAATAGCCCGGAAGCTCGTCGATCTGGATCGCGAACTACTGATGGTCAAGTCGAAACGTCAGTGAAAGTAGCAGTCGAGCCATTCTCTAAGCCGGAGTTCGTACTTGCGGTTGAGGCCTCTGGTGGTGTCATCAGCCCGTTAGCGCCAGACGTTGAGGCATTGATCTGGACCGACTACGCGAGGCCAGACTTGCTCAGGACCACACTCGATGCTAATCCGCAATTGGAATGGGTTCAGCTGCCATTCGCCGGGGTGGACGCATTCGCCGACCTTTTCAGCCGCAGCCCCGTGTTTACCTCCGCGAAGGCGGCCTATAGCCAGCCGGTTGCCGAGCATGCTTTAGCGTTGTGTTTGGCTCTGGGTCGAGCGATTCCGAAACGGGTACTTGCTAAGTCTTGGGGTGAAAAGTTTGCCGTCAGCCTCTACGAATCACGCGTCCTGATTATCGGAGCAGGTGGAATCGCAAAGGAACTGGAAGCTCTTCTAGAGCCCTTCGGTTGCCCAGTAGTGTGTCTTGGTTCGGGAGATATTTCTAGACTCGACTCGGAGTTAGCCCAGGCCGATTTCGTAGTGGTCGCTTGCGCTCTAACCGAAAAGACTCGAGGCCTGTTCGACAAGCGAACCCTCCGCCAGATGAAGCAAACAGCATTCTTGATCAATGTGGCGCGAGGGGCAATCGTGGTAACCGCTGACCTAATTGATAGTTTGGTAGCTGGCGACATTGCCGGTGCAGCTCTTGATGTCACCGACCCTGAGCCGCTACCTGATGGTCACCCACTATGGAACGCACCGAACGTAATCATTACCCCACACACAGCCGACACCGACGCCCAGGTCACCAGAATGTTCGCCGAGAGAATTCGGTTGAACGTAGCCGCTTATCTTTCAAAGTCAGCCTGGGTAGGCGTCGTCGATAAAGAACTTGGCTACTAAGGCTCAAGTTTTTTGGTAGTGTTTTTACCTGTTACAACATTCCTCGGTAGCTCAATTGGCAGAGCAATCGGCTGTTAACCGATAGGTTCTTGGTTCGAGTCCAAGCCGGGGAGCCACTCAGAAAATTCTCCAGGAGGCCACATGTTCAAGTGGATCCAGGAGAATTTTTGGCTCCCGACCTTATACCTCTCTCTAGTCTGCTTCTTGGTTTTCGGGGGCATCGACCTGCTCCTTGGTGACTTCAAAGCGCTGATCCCAGGTGCTGCATTTGCTGCTGCGATCTTCTTCGCACGAAGACTCCCTTGGATTTCTATCGCCCTTGTCGTGCTTGGCGAAGGATTGGGAATCGTTCTAGGACTCACACCAACCTTGTCGGCGCTGAGCGTTGTTTGTGCGCTTCTCCTCATTTCGGCTTTCGGAGAGCAAGCGGTGAGAATTTCGGCACTCGTGGTCTTTGTCGCGGTTGCCTCCGTTGTCATCTGGTTTCTGTCGTTTGGTCCGTTCGCCACCTTCGCAACTCTCGGCATCGACATGCGCTCCGACCAGAGGGTCGTAGCTTTCGCCACCGCGCTGTTGCTGACTTATGGATGGCTTGCTCTCGCCTGGATTCTGGGCAGACTGGTCTTCGTGCGCGTCCAACACGTGGGTTCACCAATGGACAGAGCCCTCACTCTTCTATCGCAGGCGAAGCTGAACTTCGAACTCGCCCGGCAGAACGACCGCATGGAGATTGTCAGAGATTTATCAGAACTTCTTATTCAGCGAGTCGGCGCTGTCCTGAGCCTCACCGAGGGCGGCTCGTACGCTGTTAAGCAAAACCCCGCTGTAGCAGGGCGCGTTCTAGAACGAGCCTCTGAGGCTGCAAAGAGCGCTCAGCTCGAGCTTCGGCGGTTGTTCGATCTGCTACACACCGACTCCCTCTCCGGCGGGCTAACCCCGCGCTTGGCCGATCTGGATGCCCTCGTAATTGCATACCGAGAGCTCGGCTATAACACCGAGCTTCGAAATGAGGGTGACTCGTTTCGGTTAGATGAGGGTGCAGAAATGTGCCTTTACCGAATTGTGTTCGACTCACTCGAGAACGTCAGGAAGCACGCTCCTCGAGGCACAAACATCACGATTGAATTCACCTGGGTCTCGCCGGGTCTGCAGTTGATGATCAAGGACAACGGGGTAGAGACCGAAGTGAGAAGCGAAGTCGTGGATCTCGTGGAGGGTTACGGAATCGAAGAGGACTTCGCCGCCCTGGTGCAGCAAATTGACGGTGCAACACTCGGAGCGATGCGCGAGAGAGCAGCCTTGTACGAGGGAAGTGTCGAGGCGACAGCGGAGCCGGGGGTTGGTTTCACCATCGCCGCGATTTTCCCAGCGCTTCAGAAAGTTGTTGAAGGCAAGTGACTCTAGGGCTCAGAGTTGCGATCATCGACTCCGACGAGTTCGTGCGTGAAGGGCGCGTGCTGCTGCTGCAGTCACAGCCCGACACCCAGATCGTGTTTGAATCCGGTGATGCTAACGCAGCCCTGGAATCAGTCGCCGACTATCTCGTTGACGTTGTAATCGTGGATACAAGAATTCCGGGTTGGAAGGCAAGTGATTACCTCCTAGAACTCGCCACTCGCCTTCAGTTGGATGGCAACGATGCTCAAATTTTGGCGATCACGGCTTTTGGGTCGCCGGAGTTCGAATTGGCTTGTCTCAGAGCTGGGGCAGCTAATCTTGTCAGCAATGAGCAGGGGGTAGCCGAGCTGCTGCGTCAGGTGAAACTTCTCGGTGCTCGCGAAAGCCCGATCACGCGCTCTCGCCTCGAAGCCCTGATGTCTGCGTCTGAGATAAAACTCGCTCCGAACCCAAACGTTGCTCGAAGCCTAAACGAAATGGATTCGCATCAGCTTGCTGTTGTCAAGGCAATGCTTGACGGCAAATCAGATACCCAAATAGCCCGTGAGCTCGAGTTATCGCGCTATCGAGTCGCCAAGTTTCTCGAATCATTGAGGATTAGTTCTGGCCTACGCACCAGGCAACAACTTGCAATCGAGTTGTTAGGCTTTGGCACACTATGAAGGCTGGAAACTCTGTCCGTGCGGCGTCGCTCGGCGTTGGCGTTGCCACCGGTCTCTACGGGATATCCTTTGGCGCCCTCTCGGTGGCTGCCGGTCTAGACATCTGGCAAACTCAGGTGCTCAGCATTCTGATGTTCAGCGGTGGCTCTCAGCTGGCGTTTGTCGGGGTAATTGCGACTGGCGGAGTCGCATCGGTTCCTGCTGCCGTGGTTTCGGCCTGGTTGCTTGGAATCAGAAATGGTTTCTACGCGATACACATGGCCCCGATTCTAGAAATCAAAGGCTGGCGCCGATTGGTCGGGGCTCAGTTGACCATCGACGAGACTACGGCCGTGAGCCTTAGCCGCGACGAGTTGCCCGGGCGCCGTCAAGGTTTTTGGTTGACCGGATTTGCCGTGTTTTTCTTTTGGAATCTGCTCACGCTATTGGGTGCACTTGCCGGTGGCCTGATTGGCAATCCCGAACAATACGGCCTAGACGCAGCCGCAGCAGCAGCATTCGTTGGGCTTGTTTGGCCGCGCATCAAGGGTCTCTTCAGTTCAATTTCGGCGAGCCTCGCCCTTGTCGTAGCCGTGGTCTCTTCGCTCTGGCTGCCCGCTGGCCTACCTGTGATCTTGGCCGGTCTCGTGGTTATTGTGCTTGCAAACATCTTCTATCGAAGAGGTGAGCAATGAACGTTTGGTTAGGCATCATCATCGGATCGCTTGCCGTGTACTCGTGGAAGCTAATCGGGCACCTAGTTCCAAGGCGGTTGCTCGACCACCCGAGAGTGGCGGCCAGCGCTAACTACTTGACAGTTGCGCTTATGTCGGCTCTTGTCGGAGTGCAAACCTTCACTTCGGGAAGTGAGATCGTCTTTGACGCTCGATTCGCGGCTGTCCTGCTTGCGGTGTTGCTAACGATTCTGCGCGTCCCGTTCCTGGTGATGGTCGCAGCAGCAGCAACATTGGCCGCCCTCATCAGGCTCTGGTTCTAGGCGTCGATGTCGTCTACGCCAGGCAGCCACGAGCAACCCGGCACGCCCCAACCGAAGTCGCGAATTGCTGCGCGAGCCATGCTGGAGTAGGGCTCGGTAAGTCGATCTACATAGAGCTTGCCGTCGAGATGGTCGAACTCGTGCTGAAAGATTCTGGCGAACCAGCCATCTGCTTCGATCGAGACCGGTTGTCTGTCGAGGTCGAAACCCGAAATCCTTACTGTCTCGGCGCGCTTTAGCGGAAACCTTTCGCCCGGCACCGATAGGCAGCCTTCGCTCTCGGTGTCCTCGTCTGGAGCTTCACTACTTATTTCGCCAAGCTCAATAACGGGGTTTATAAGTACGCCGCGACGCTCGTTGCCGTCGGAGTCTGGGTAGTCGTAAGTGAATACGCGAAGCCCCACACCAACCTGGGGAGCGGCTAGGCCGACGCCGGGGGCTTCGTCCATGGTCTCGAACATGTCTCGAACCAGGCTTCGTAAGTCGTCATCCCAAGTCTCCACCTCGTGGGCTCGCTGATGGAGCACGGGTTCACCGGTTATGACAATTGGTCTAATGGACATGAGGCAATTTTAGCCTTTTGGTAGGCTTAGAGACGTGTCTATGGGGGAGAGAGGGTGCCGCACGTGAAGGTTCTAGCGATCATCATTGCCATCGCCGCTGCGATCACTCTGGCATACGGTGCGTACTTTCAGAACGCCGCTTTCGACAAGGGTAAGAAGCACGGAATCTCCGGCTCGCTGAGTTTCAAAAACCTCAAGAAGCTGCTAACCGAGAAGCGCTGGCTAGGTGGGTTCTCGTTCCTAGCTCTGGCCGCGGTTCTCCAGGTCACCGCCCTGAGTTTGGCCCCGCTGATTGTTGTTCAACCCGTTGGTGCAATAGCGCTAGTTATCACGGCACTCTTGAACGCCAAATACGCAAAGATTCCAATCACACGCAATAGCTGGGTCGCGATTGGCCTGAGCACCTTTGGTATCGGCACCTTCGTGATCTTCGCAGCGGGTGTCGCAGAGAACGTCGAGTTGAACGACGCGTCACTGCTAACAGTTCTAGGACTTCTGATCGGAATCGTAATCATTCTCGGAGTCTCATTCTTCACTTTCGCTCGTAAGGCGAAAGCACTGGCATACATTGTTGGCGCTGGCGTGCTTTACGGTTTCGTTGCCAGCCTCATGAAGGTTGTTGTGCAGCGAATCATTCAAGGTGACTTCGAGTGGCTCACTGTTCTCTGTATTGTCGCTACCATCGGCGCCGTGGTCCTCGGCGGTTGGTTTGTTCAAAGCGCTTACGCCTCTGGCCCACCAGACCTCGTTGTCGCCGGTCTTACCGTCATCGACCCGATGGTTGGTGTGTTCATTGGAATCGTGGTCTTAGGTGAAGCGCAAAAAGCCGACGCTCTGACCATGTTCTTCTTCGGCCTATCGGCAGTCGTCGCCATCCTCGGCGTTTGGCTGCTATCCAGAGTGCATCCCGAAACATCAAAGAAAGCGTAAGTCTTGACTACAGCTAAACCATTTGTCGTTTTGATCGGCGCCGATACCTTCCCGCCAGATGTGAACGGTGCAGCTCGCTTTGCTGAACGTCTCGCGGCCGGCCTAGCACGCCGAAACATCGAGGTCCACGTTGTTGCACCGGCAACCTCCGAGGTCTACGGCAACTTCAGAGAGAATCACGACGGCACGCCGATCATCGTGCACCGCTTGAAGAGCCATCGCTTCCCCGGACACAAAACTCTGAGATACGTAAACCCGCTAACCCTGAGGAGCAAGGCGAATCGACTGCTTCGCCAGGTGAAGCCAGACGTTGTGCACGTGCAGTCACACCTCAATGTTGGCCGACAGCTGTCGCAGCTATCGAAGAAGCTCGGTATCCCTCTGGTGGCCACGAACCACATCATGCCCGAGAACCTGATCAAGTACACCGTCGGAACCCCTCAGTGGGTAGAGAAGCCTTTCGCAAAAGTAGCCTGGTGGGATGCCAAGAACGTTCTCAAGCTTGCCGATGCGGTAACCACACCGACCCGCAGAGCGGCCGACCTCTTGGAGTCAAAAACCGGACTCAAAGGCGTTTACGCAATCTCTTGCGGCATCGACGCTTCGGCCTACGCGAGTGCTCCACCGGCCAGCAATAATCCAGCAACCCTGCTTTTTGTGGGCCGACTAGATCATGAGAAGCGAATCCACGTGCTTTTGAAGGCTGTCTCGCTGCTCGATCCAAAATTTGATGTCAAGGTCGAACTTGTCGGTGACGGGTCTGAACGGCAGCCTCTCGAGGCATACGCCGAAGAATTGGGTATCCGCGACAAGGTCAACTTTCTAGGGCCAGTCAACGACGAAGGTCTCATGGAGGCACTACACCGGTCGTCTATTTTCGTTATGCCTTCAATCGCAGAACTTCAGAGCATCGCGACAATGGAGGCCATGGCATCGGGTCGACCAGTCGTTGCCGCAGACGCAATGGCTCTGCCACACCTAGTTCACTCGGGTGACAATGGCTACCTGTTCAAAGCAGACGATTCCAAGGATTTCGCAGCGCAACTGACCAAGGTCCTTTCGGCCGACAAGGTTGAATTTGACCGCATGGTTGCAAATTCGCTCCACCTGATCGAGTCTCACGACATCGCCAAAACCCTGGACATCTTCGAGCAGCTCTATCGTGGCGAGAAACCAGCTGTGACCACCTCAGACAACGATGCCGAATACAACACTCCAATCGGCGACAGACCGCTAGTTCGTGCCATGAAGGACGCCCGGGAGAGGCTTTCTGACGCTCGCGACGGAGTAATTGAACGACTCGATGAGATGGGCGAGGCCGTGGTCGAGCGCTTCGAGGACATCCGCTACGACGTCCGAAGCAACACCAAGAGAATCAACCGCAAAATCAAGCGCAGCATGAAACGCGCAATCGAGCGGATGCGCCGAGAAGGGTAAACTTCTTCAAGGCTCAGGGGCGTTAGCTCAGCTGGTTAGAGCAGCGGACTCATAATCCGTCGGTCGCGGGTTCAAGTCCCGCACGCCCCACCAAGCAAAGTTACTTAGATGCGAAGACGGATTTCCCCGCAACAATCGTTTCGGCGACCTCAAGTTTGAGAAGGTCTTCGGTCAGCGGGTTTCCTGAAAGAATCACCAAATCTGAATTTTTAATAGGCAGCTTGAGCTGTGCCGCAACAGCAACTGTATAGGCGTCTAGCGCCTCCTGAATGCTTATTCGCTGCTCTGGTGTCCAAGAGTTGTTTGGAGTCTCTGGGAGCGCTCTGTGAGTCGCAGTGAAGAGGCCGAGAAGTGGGTCCGGACTAGAGACCGGCCAGTCGCTGCCGAAGCTTATCCTGGCTCCTGAGTCTAAGAAATCTCGCATCCGATACATCGAGTCAATGCGTTCGCGCCCGAGGTGGTGAACGCAGCTCGTGAGCATTCCGTCTTCGCGAGCCCAGAGTGGTTCAAAGTTCGCAACCACGTCGAGTTTCTTGAATCGGGGGATGTCGACCTGATCAACTAGCTCGGTGTGCGCGATAACGGCATTCTTGGGTGCGCCGGCGGCCTCAATTGCGTCAAGCGCCATTGCTACTCCGGCGTCACCAATCGCGTGAATGTGAATCTGGAAGCCCAGCTTGCTGAAGTGCGCAACTGCATTATTGAGCTGTGCGACAGTCCAGACCGGCTGCCCGTGGCTTGAAGGTTCGGATTCGTAGGGCGCCTTCACCGAGGCGGTCGCGCTTCCAAACACTCCGTCAGCGAAGAACTTCACGGTAGTCGCCGAAAGAAGGTCGTCGCCCAAAGCCTCAACCTCTTGACGCTGCGAAACAAAAGTACCTGAGTCTTCGAGCCATGACTCAGGGCGAACCCAGAATGCAAGGTTCGTGCGAATGATTAGTTTTGAAGCTTTTGAGGCCTCAACGTAGACCCGAACCATGCCCTTATCCATCCAGGCGTCTTGGGCTGCGCTGATGCCCAGGCTCGCGAGCCGGCGCTGAGCCCAAACGAGAGCGTCGAGTTCGTTCTCGAGACTCAGGTCGGGCATGTTCTTCGTGATCAGTTCTTTCGCCTCGGTTTCCCTGAAGACACCGGCGGGCCTTCCGGTCTCGTCGAGATCTACCGAGCCGTCGCTAACAGCGGGGGCTGACTCCGCAACGCCCGAGCGCTTCATGGCCTCCGAATTAGCCCAGAGAGTGTGATGGTCACTCGCGTGTAAAACCACTGGGCGGTCGCCCGAAACTTCGTCAAGCCACTTTGCCAGGAATGCTCCTTCGGCAACAATCGAACGGTCGTAAGCGCCACCTACAGCCCATTCGGGAGTTGGGTTCGCGGCCAACCATTCCCTCACGATGTTTTGGATAGTCTCAACGTTCTTGACGTCGGTAACGTCGGGGCCCAGTTGCTCGCGACCCGCAAAAAGGGGGTGGCAGTGGCCGTCCATGAAGGCGTGGGTTAGAAACTTGTTACCGAGGTCTTCTACCGGCGCACCTAGGGCAAGAGCTTCGTCATCAAAGGCAAGGATTCCGGACTCGTCGAAGGCGACTGCGTGGCGCGTTTGGCCTAGGAGCTGAATGTCGCCTCTGAGAACTCTCACGACTTCGCTCGTTCCTCCATGTAGCAGTTCGCGCAGAGGGATTCATAGGTTGCGTCGATCGAATCAATCGCGACTTGATCGCCGTCGAAGACGAAACCGTTCGAGCCCTTGCGCGCGTTGAACATCGCTTTGCGACCGCAACGACAGATTGTCTTTAGTTCTTCGAGGCTGTGCGCGATCTCGAGTAGGCGAGTGCTGCCGGGGAACCCAGCGGTTCTAAAGTCGGTGCGAATTCCGTAGGCGAGAACTGGCACGCCATCCAGCACCGCAATAGCTAGCGCCTGTTCGACCTGTTCGCTGGTTAGAAACTGTGCCTCGTCGATTAGTAGGCAGGCAACGCCTTCGCCCACCTTCAGAAATTCTTCGCGGAGATTGTCCTCGGGTGCAAAAAGCAGGTCAACCTGTCGACTTACACCCAGACGTGAGGTGATGTGATCTGCAGCCTTCGCATCAATAGCTGGCTTGGCAATCAGAATCTTTGAGCCACGTTCTTCGTAGTTGTAGGCAACCTGAAGCAGAGCGGTGGACTTGCCGGAGTTCATTGCTCCATGTCTGAAATAGAGCTTCGCCATCGTTACTTAGCCTTCGTAGGAACGGAAGGCAACGACGGCGTTGTGTCCGCCGAAGCCGAACGAGTTGCTGATCGCTAGCGCGGGGCCGGCTGGAATCTCGCGAGGACTAGTTACCACGTCTAGTGGGATAGCTGGGTCCTGGTCGACGAGGTTGATCGTTGGAGGTAGGACTCGGTGATGCAGGGCCAGGATCACGAAGATTGCCTCGATTGCGCCGGTGCCACCCAAGAGGTGCCCAGTTGCCGACTTTGTGCCGGTCACCGCAATGTTGTCAAGGTGGTCACCGAACACTTGCTTCATCGCCATGTACTCGGCAACGTCACCAACGGCTGTGCTTGTTGCATGGGCGTTGATGTGCATAACGTCGCTCGGCTTGGCTCCAGCCATTGCGATGGCCTGTTGCATCGCACGCGCTGCGCCAGAACCCTCTGGGTCTGGTGCAGTGATGTGATACGCGTCTGATGTGACACCGCCGCCGGCGAGTTCTGCGTAAATCTTGGCTCCACGAGCCTTGGCGTGTTCCTCGAGTTCGAGCACAATAGCTGCTCCGCCTTCGCCCATGACGAAGCCGTCTCGGCTGATGTCATAGGGTCTTGAGGCTGTCTTCGGGTCGTCGTTTCGGCGCGACAAAGCATGCATCGAGGCGAAGGCCGCGATTGGAAGCGGGTGAATCGCAGCCTCGCAGCCACCGGCCACGACAACGTCGATATCACCCGAACGAAGGCGGTCGATTGCGTTGGCGATTGCCTCGGTGCTTGATGCGCAAGCCGAGACAGTTGTGCGGATCCCTCCGCGCGCTGCAAGGTCCATACCGATAGCAGCGGCTGGGCCGTTCGGCATGAGCATTGGCACTGTCATAGGGGAGATGTGACGCGCTTCGCCAGCGTTCAGCTCGTCGTAGGCGTCTAGGAGAGTCCAGACTCCACCGATTCCGGTAGAAAACTCGATGGCGAGTCGTTCTGGAGCTACGGCTGGTGCGCCGGCGTCGGCCCACGCTTCGCGGGCCGCCACCAAAGCGAACTGGCTTGAAGGGTCTAGACGCTTTACTTCTTTGTGCGAAAGGGTGTCCTTTGCTGGAACCTTTGCCTGACCGGCGAATGTGACTGGAAGCTTATGACGAGCCACCCATTCGAAGTCCAAGGTGGAGATTCCAGATTCCCCAGCGAGCAGGGCTTCCCAGGTCGATGCGACGTCTCCGCCAAGGGGTGTAGTCGCCCCGAGTCCAGTTACAACGATCTTGCTGGTCAAAAGATGTCCCTTGCTTGGGGCCTAGGCCTGAGTTTTTGCGATGTAGTCGACTACGTCGCCCACGGTGCTTAGTGAAGAGCTTGCGTTGTCGTCGAAACGCATACCGAACTTCTTCTCTGCGTCGGTCATGATAGTCAGCATCGAAAGCGAGTCGATGTCTAGGTCGTCCTGAAGTGACTTGCCTAGCTCGATGGTCTCAGCTGGAAGGCTGGTCTCTTCGTTAATGATCTCTACTAGTCCTGCAAGAATTTCTTCGTTTGAGTAAGCCATGGGTTTCTCCTTGTGGTTGTTTATCAGTGGATAGTTTAGGGCAAAACGACTACTTGGGCGCCGAAGGCTAACCCCGCGCCGAATCCGATTTCGAGTGCCAAGCCACCGGATTTCACGGCGCCAGACTCTAGCAACTCGTGCATCGCTAGAGGAATCGAAGCAGCCGAGGTGTTTCCGGTGTTTACGATGTCTCGAGCAATGACGACGCTCTCTGGAAGCTCGAGCTCCTTTGCCAGCTCGTCGATGATTCGGATGTTCGCCTGGTGGGTAACTAGAGCGGCAAGGTCTGATGCCTGCACCCCAGCGACCTCGAGCGCGCGCTTTGCGACCGCGGCCATCTCCCAAACAGCCCACTTGAAGACAGTCGCGCCTTCCTGACGGATCGTTGGCCAAGGGATTTCGCCGTCTCGGAATTCCAGAAGCGAACCAGTCATTGACACGGCATCCCAGTGAGAACCATCGGAACCCCAGACAGTGGGGGAGATCCCTGGTTCATCGCTCGGGCCAACAATCGCCGCCCCTGCTCCGTCAGCCAGTAAGAAAGAGATGGTTCGGTCGGTCGGGTCGATGAAATCGCTTAGCTTCTCGCCGCCCACAACTAGGACGTACTTCGCCATTCCTGAACGAATGAGGGCGTCGGCCTGCGCAATTGCGTAGCAGTAACCCGCGCAAGCAGCTGAGATGTCGAAGGCGGGTGCTGGATTAGCCCCGACGAGCTCGGCGAGAAGAGTTGCCGCCGACGGGGTTATGTAAGGGTGGCTTATGGTGCTAAAAAGAACCGCACCGATCTCCTGCGGGTCGATTCCGGCTTTGCTAATCGCCTCTTTAGAAGCCTCAACTGCCATGTCCATGAGGCTGACATCTTTACTTGCCCTGCGGCGTGTGACTATGCCGGTGCGGCGCCTAATCCATTCGTCGCTCGAGTCAATTGGCTCGGCTATGTCATCGTTGGTCACGACCAAGTCGCCACGAGCTGCGCCAAGCGAGTAGATTCGCGAGAACTTAACTGTTTCGTATTGCTTTAGCTTCGCCATAACGCTCCTTATGCGTGCTTTGCTGCAAGTTCGAGTGCCGCCGGGATTTGGTCCGGAGTTTTAACCGCTAGGGTTTCTACGCCCGGCATTCCACGCTTAGCCAAACCTACAAGGGTTCCGGCCGGGGCAACCTCGATGAGTGCAGTGACGCCGGCTTCGACCATTGCGTTCATGCACAGATCCCAGCGCACCGGGTGCGATACCTGAGAAACGAGTGAGTCTAGGTACTCCGCCCCTGAACTGATGGTTTTTCCATCGGAATTCGACCAAATAGTTACCTGCGGGTCACCTGTCTCGAGCGTTTCGGCAAAAACCGAGAGCTCTTCAACTGCCGGGTCCATGTGCGAGGTATGAAAGGGTCCAGCGACTTGAAGCGGTATCACCTTGGTGCCCTCGAGCGGTTCGGCCTGCAGTCGAGCTATCGCGGCAACTGGTCCGGCGGCTACGATCTGGCCACCGCCATTGAAGTTGACCGGCGTCAGGCCGATCGACACGAGGTGCTCAGCTACTTGCAAAGCTTCGCCGCCTAGAACGGCGGCCATTCCCGAAGGAACCTTCGCTGCTGCGGTCGCCATCGATGTTCCGCGTTTTGCTACGAAGCGGATGCCTGCATCCGGGGTCAGGATTCCAGCCAGTACGCTCGCTGTTACCTCGCCGACCGAATGCCCTGCCACGCCCTGAAAAGTCGCCATGCCAGATGCTCGGAGTGCCGTTGCCGTTGCCACACCCGCGCTCACGATGAGCGGTTGAGCGATAGCTGTGTCTCGAATCGTATCTGCGTCACTAACTGTGCCGTGAAGCGCTAGGTTCATACCTATCGACTCGGACATAGCTGCAACCGATTCAGCGAAAGAGGGCAGCTCGAGCCACGGCGTCATGAAACCTGGTGATTGCGAGCCCTGACCTGGGCAGACGATTACCAGCATGTTCTATGACTCTCCGCCTGCTGAACCGCTCGTGCCTGCATTCACGTCGTGCAGACGGTAGCGTTCGATTGCTTGTGCCGGGATCGCAGCGTCAAGCTTGCCCTGAGCAACCAACTGCTCTAGAACTCGGACGACGATTGAAGGCCCGTCAATCTTGAAGGCGCGTCGTGCAGCTGCGCGGGTGTCAGAGAAGCCGAAGCCATCGGCACCTAGTGTTGCGTACTCGCCCGGTACCCAGTTGCGAATCATGTCCGGGACAGCGTGCATGTAGTCGCTGACACCCAGGAATGGGCCTTCGGAACCGGCAAGCTTTGCAGTCACGTAAGGGGCTTCAACCTCGGTGCCCGGGTTTAGGAAGCGCTTTTCGTCATGCTCCAAACCGTTGCGTCGTAGCTCAACCCAAGAGGTTACCGACCAGATGTCAGCCGAAACGCCCCAGTCATTCTGAAGTAACTGCTGTGCTTCGTAAGCCCAAGGAACAGCCACGCCCGAGGCGAGAATCTGAGCCTTGTGGCCGACAGCCTCGTTGCTGCTTAGCTTGTGAATGCCGCGAACGATTCCATCAACATCGACGTTCTCTGGCTCAACGGGCTGGATGATCGGCTCGTTGTAAACGGTGATGTAGAAAATCACATTCGGGTCTGGGTGGGTTCCGCCATACATGCGCTCGATACCCGCCCGCATGATGTGACCGATTTCGTAGCCGTAGGC
Source organism: Rhodoluna sp. (assembly GCA_044372535.1). GTDB lineage: Bacteria > Actinomycetota > Actinomycetes > Actinomycetales > Microbacteriaceae > Rhodoluna. Next base: position 9,399 of record JBILRS010000004.1, on the reverse strand, counting down.
AGGGTCGAAGGTTACGACCGCTGGGTTGGTTGATGCCAGGACGGGGGAGTGACCGTCAGCGTGCTGCAGGCCCTCGCCGGTCAGGGTGGTTCTACCGGCAGTTGCACCGATCATGAAGCCACGTGACATCTGGTCGCTCGCTGCCCAGATCGAGTCAGCAGTGCGCTGGAATCCGAACATCGAGTAGAAGACATAGATCGGAATCATGGGTTGGCCATGTGTCGCGTACGAGGTGCCGGCAGCAGTGAATGCCGCGATGGAGCCGGCCTCGTTGATGCCCGGGTGAAGAATCTGACCCGACTCGGACTCCTTGTAGGAGAGCAAGAGGTCTCGGTCTACCGAAAGGTAGTGCTGGCCCTTCGGGTTATAAATCTTCGCGGTTGGGAAGAATGCGTCCATACCAAAGGTGCGCGCCTCGTCTGGAATGATCGGCACCAATCTCTTGCCAAACTCTCCGTCGCGAAGCAGATCTTTTAGAAGACGCACGAACGCCATCGTGGTGGCCACGGCTTGAGTGCCTGAGCCGGCCTTGGAGATTTCGTAGGTTTTGTCTCCAGGCAAATCGAATGAAACGTACTTACTTCGACGCTCAGGCAGGTAGCCGCCTAGTGCGCGGCGACGCTCATGCATGTACTGAATCTCGGGGGCGCTTTGACCAGGGTGGTAGTAAGGAGGCTGGTAAGGGTTTTCCTCGAGTTGGGCGTCGGTGATCGGAACACGCATCTCGTCCCTGAAGTCCTTGAGGTTCTCAAGCGTCAACTTCTTCATTTGGTGGGTTGCGTTGCGACCCTCGAAGCTCTTACCCAAGCCGTAACCCTTGATGGTCTTAGCGAGGATCACGGTCGGCTGGCCCTTGTGATCAAGCGCTGCTTTGTACGCTGCGTAGATCTTCTTGTAGTCGTGACCACCGCGCTTGAGCGACCAGACCTCGTCATCGGTCATATTGGCAACCAGTGCGGCAGTCCGCGGGTCGCGCCCAAAGAAGTTCTCACGCACGAATGCGCCGTTCTCGGTCTTGTAAGTCTGGTAGTCGCCATCTGGGGTGCGGTTCATCAGGTCGATGAGCGCGCCATCTGCGTCACGACTCAGGAGGTCATCCCATTCACGACCCCAAACAACCTTGATTACGTTCCAGCCAGCTCCGCGGAAGAACGCTTCAAGTTCTTGCATGATCTTGCCGTTTCCGCGAACCGGGCCATCGAGACGCTGAAGGTTGCAGTTGACCACGAAGGTCAGATTGTCTAACCCGTCGTTAGCGGCGAGCTGCAAGGCGCCGCGTGACTCGACCTCGTCGAGCTCGCCGTCACCAAGGTATGCCCAAACGTGCTGGCCGGAGGTGTCTGCAAAGCCTCGCCCGGCTAGGTACCGGTTGAACTGAGCCTGGTAGATCGCATTGATCGGGCCGATTCCCATCGAAACTGTTGGGAACTGCCAAAACTCTGGCATCAGGCGCGGGTGCGGGTAAGAAGACAGCGAGCCGCCCGCGTGCGAACGCTCCTGGCGGAATCCGTCGAGCTGGTCTGAACTCAGTCGACCCTCGAGGAATGCGCGAGCGTAAGGGCCTGGTGACGCGTGGCCCTGAATGTAAATCTGGTCTCCACCCTGAGGGTGGTCGGCACCCTTGAAGAAGTGGTTGAAGCCAACTTCATAGAGAGACGCTGAGGATGCGAAGGTCGAGATGTGGCCACCAACTCCGATTCCTGGGCGCTGGGCTCGGTGCACAAGCATCGCGGCGTTCCAACGCATCCAAGCGCGGTAGGTGCGCTCGATTGCTTCGTCGCCCGGGAACTCCGGCTCGTCCTCGGTTGAAATGGTGTTTATGTAGTCGGTGTTTAGCGATGTCGGCACAGGAATGTGCAGTTCGTGCGATCGCTTCATCAAGCTCAATAGGATTTCGCGAGCGCGGGCCGGCCCGTGGACTCGCGCTACGGCGTCGAGTGACTCAAGCCACTCTCGAGTCTCCTCAGGGTCTTGGTCAGGAGCGAGCGAGGCGAAGTCATTGTTGAAAATTGACACCGATAATCCCTTTCGTGGGGGAGAACGTTTAGTTGCCCTTCGTATGGGCTTCTAGAAGTTTATCGGCTAGGGAACAATTAGTGCGCTTATGCTGTTTTCCAATAGGTCCCTAAAGAAAGTTTGAGTCATGTCGCCAATCATCGGAGATGCCGCACCAGAGTTCTCGCTCATCAACCAGTTTGGTGAGTCAGTTGCCCTTGCAGATTTCAAGGGCAAGAAGAATGTCGTCATTGTCTTCTACCCGCTGAGCTTCAGTGGCATTTGCACTGGCGAACTCTGCGAGCTTCGAGACAACTTCGATCGTTTCGCTCGCGAGGACGTCGAACTCCTTGCCGTAAGTGTTGACTCCAAGTTCGTGCAGAAGGTGTTTGCCGAGCACGAAGGCTACAAGTTCTCTGTTTTAGCCGACTTCTGGCCACACGGTGAAGTCGCCCAAAAGTACGGCGTGTTCCTCGAAGAGGCGGGAATTGCGAACCGAGCAACGTTTGTCATCGACAAGGACGGCGTGTTGGTAGCGAAGTTCGTTACGGCTCCCGGCCAGGCTCGCTCACTCGACGAGTACGACAAAGCATTGGCAACACTTTCCAAATAATCGTGTAATGTTGTCGGAGTTAGAGGGCCTTTAGCTCAGTTGGTAGAGCGCCACGCTTACACCGTGGATGTCATCGGTTCGAGCCCGGTAGGGCCCACTATCTGGCAAGTTCGTGGGTAGTATTGCCACATGGATCTGTCTCAATTCAAACCTCCCGTACGACTCTCAATGAGCGACGAGGAGATCTACCAGGCCCTCGGTTCGGCTCAAGCCAGCGAGGATGGCATCGCCAAGGCGATGGCTATCGTCGAAGAGCAAGCAAACCTGCGAGAGCACGACAACAAGCTGTTTGCGGAGTGGTTCGCACGCATGCAGGCCTCGCCTGAGCCAGAGGCAAAGATTGCCCTAGAGAACATCGAACGGGCGAAGCAGGGGCTCGAAGCACTTCCTTTCACCAGCCCAACTCCAGACGTTGCCGCTGCACTAAACGAGGTGCATCAAGAGCAGCAAGTGCCGGAAGTTATTGAGGTGCAAGAGGTTTTGGTTGAGGAGATCATTCCGGAGAGTCTTCTCGAGGTTGAAGTCGAAGAAGAGCCGCTCCAGTCGATCTTTGCCGATCTTCCAGCTGAATCCTCGCCGGAGCCAGTCTTAGAAGAGATCTTCGTCGAAACCATTGAAGTAGTTGTCGAACCGCAAATTATGCCGGAGGCCGAGCCGGCAGATGACTCCTTCGATGCACTGCTAGCCGAGGCGGCTAGCGAAGCCACTTCTTCGATCGCTGTACCTAGCTCAACTGGGCAAGCTGCCGTCACGTTTGAAGTTGACGAGCCCAAGGTCGAGAACTTTGAAGTCTCCGCAGACGAAGATGCACTAGTAGTAGAAGAGAGCTCAGCAAAAACAGCGAAGTCTGGTTGGTGGTCAAACGCCTCGTTCTGGGTTTTGGTAACTGGCGTATTCGTTCCGGTTGTCGCCGCCTTCCTCGTTTTGGCAAGTGGCTTCAGTCTCGGTACAGCTCTTGTTGGCTTCGCTATTGGACTGTTTGTGAACTTTGGTCTGGCAGTTTCGGCCCACTTCACCGGGAAACGTTCTGGCGAACCGAACGTTGTTACGAGTCGAGCAACTTTCGGCGTATTCGGCGCAAGCCTGCCCGGACTGGGCGCCTTGGGTTTTGCAATCGTGGTTCTCAATCTTGTAGCGATTGGTGCAACGGCCTCTTTCGATGGAGTTTTTGACACCCAAGTCGATTTTGGCGACGAACTCTTTAGCGGTCTCACCTATTCTTCTGCGATCCCCATCACCTTGGTGGTTTGCGCATTGGTCGTAGCCGGTTTCGCCCCAAAGGCTGTCAGATGGATCAATGCTGTTCTTGCGGCTGCTCTGCTAGTAGCTTTTGTTGTCGCCGCTGTTGTTTCGCGCGACGTGATTAACTTCGACGGCCTAGACACATCGATTGATTTGCAAGGAGCTTTGCTAATCGCGGCCGCCCTAGCCTGCATCGGCATAGCTAACTACGGCAAGGCCCCGAATGTATCTGCGGTCGGCACGCCGGCCAATACTGTCGCCAGATGGTCAACGTTAGTTATTGCAACTGTCGCCTTGCCGATGGCCGTTTTCGCGCACTTTGTCTTGGTCTTCGATCAAACTCAGCCTGCAAATGGTTTTGCCTTGCTTCATGCGCTCGGCCTAGGCACCATGCCTGCTCTTGTTACTCCATTGCTTTGGATCACCGCAATCGCAATGTTCGGACTCTTGATCAACCTTGGGCACAGCGCTCTAACTCAGCTGCGCGCCTTCGGCATTAATCAACTTCGCGGGTGGTTTGCGATCATTGTCTCGCTTACTGCTACCGCTATGTGGGTTCTGCCCGAGTGGTCTACCTGGTTAGACCTTTCGCTCCTACTGGTTGTTCCACTGGCGGCTGGTGTCGGATTCGCCGTTGCTGATTCGTTGGTTCGCCGCGGAAAGTATCACGAAGCTTCGCTTTTGAGGAGTTACGGTTTCTACGGAAAATTCAACCTCTTGGCGCTTGCGGGTTATCTGGCCTCCGTCGCTGTCGGCTTCGCAATAGCACAGCCGCTTGCCCTGGCCCCGTGGCTCGGGTTCGCCGGCTGGACGACACCTTTTGCCCCTCTAGCTGCCCTCGCCTTCGCACTGGTCTGGTCGGCTGCCACGGGGATTCCTAGAATCTTGGTTCAACAACGCGAGGTCGCCGAGGTAGAACAGCGCAAAGCTAGCCTCAGCGAGTTCACCGGCTTTTCGGAGTAGTTGTGCTCGTTAGAGATTTCACGGCAGCGTTTGAGAAGCTCTGGCCGGCGGCAGGCGCCGAAGAGTGGGATAGACCAGGCCTCTCGGTTGGTTCACTAAAAAAAGAAGTGACCGCCCTTCTCCTGTGTGTCGATGTGACAGATCAGGTCTTGGAAGAAGCCGTTCAAAAAGGTGCAAACCTGGTTCTGAGCCACCACCCGTTAATCATGCGTGGCGTTAGTTCACTAGACCAGGACACCAATAAGGGCGCCTTGGTGACCCAAGCGATTCGCTCCAGTCTCAACATTTTCAGTGCACACACGAACGCGGACATCGTCGAGAACGGTGTGTCTGACGTCATTGCAAAACGGTTAGGGCTCATCAATGCTGCTCCTCTTGTCGCAGTCGGTCCTAACTTGGGGCACGGTCGCGTTGGCGACCTCGCCGTGGCGATCACTGTTGGTGAACTGGCAGACAAGTTAGTCGGCCTTTTGCCCGCAACTGCTCGTGGTGTCACTTCTTCGGCCAGTTCAGACACCCGAGTTCAGCGGGTTGCGCTTTGCGGTGGCGCTGGGGATTCGTTCATACCAGCAGCGGTTGCTGCTGGCGCAGATGTTTACATTACGAGTGATCTCAGGCACCACGTGTCCCAGGAGGCCGGCCTGCCTCTTATTGATGTGTCACACTGGGCTAGCGAGTCGCTTTGGCTTGAGGAAGCGGCCAGTCAGCTAACTGGCTTATTCGAGACCGAGAAGATTATGGTCAGTAGCGTTGCGACTGACCCTTGGGTATTTACTGCAGGAAGAACTAAATAATGAAGGCCACACCCGGACAACAGCAACTCCTGCTAAAGATCAACGAGCTAGACACCGAATTGCGCAGAGCCAAGAAGACTTTGGCCGAGCTGCAGAGTGGAGCTGCACTTAGGGAACTCCGAGAGGAGCAGCGGCTATCTAGCGAGGCCATGCTGGCTGCGCAGGCCAGATATGAAGAATTCGAATCCGACATTGCAAGAATCATGACTGATCTCGAACTTGTTGACGGTCGCATCCAGCGAGACCTCGAGAGGCTCGCTACCTCGACTGTTCCCAAAGACATCGCGGGCGTGCAATCGGAGCTTGAGGCGTTGAACAATCGCAAAGAACTTCTCGAAACGGCTGAGCTCGAGCTACTTGAGTCTCAAGACGCAGCGGGTCTCGAGGTTACCGAGTCAAAAGCACTGAGGGCTGAACTAAGCGAGAAGATTTCGGTGATTGAGAACACTATTTCGGTTGAGCTAGGAAAGCTTCAGTCTTCGGTTTCGATCGTCGAGGAGCAATTGCGTTCAACCAGGGCCAGTGTTCCAGAGGAATTGGTCGCTGCTTACGACAGGAAAGCTGCCCGGGGAATCCCCATTGGTCGGTTGGACGACCGAGACTGTGGCGCTTGCCGCCTCTCACTCACCTCGGCAGTATTCTCTGAGGTTAGGGGCGCTGCTGACGACGACCTTCTGACCTGCCCCAACTGTGAAGCCTTCTTGGTGCGATGAAGCTGATCATCGAAGCCGACGGCGGGTCGCGCGGCAACCCTGGGCCTTCCGGTTCAGGCGCGGTTGTCATCGACGCCGAAACCGGAGAGGTGCTAGCCGAGATTTCTAAGTTCATCGGTGTCGCCACCAACAACGTAGCCGAGTACAAAGCTCTCATTGCCGGTCTTCTTGAGTCGTATCGTCTTGACCCCGAAGCCGAGCTAGAAGTTCGCATGGACAGCAAATTGGTGATCGAGCAGATGGCGGGCGGCTGGAAGATCAAGCATCCTGACATGCAGGAGTTGGCGATCGAGGCTCATCGAATCATTTCAGGACGTAGTGTCCAATGGTCCTGGATACCTCGAGAGCAGAACGCTAGCGCCGACGCGCTAGCCAACCGGGCTATGGACGAGGCAACGGATTCGATAACCATTCCCGCCCACTCGGCGGCCTCGGTGACAACCGAATTCAATCACGAGACACCCAGTTCGCTCAGAAGCCCAGCAGTTGTCGGTGAGACTGCCACCACCCTCTTTCTGGTTCGGCACGGTCGAACTGCGCTGACCGAGGCTAGGCGGATTTCCGGGGGATTTGGAGAGGATCCGTCGCTCTCTGCCGCCGGACTAAACGATGCGCAAGCGGTAGCCGCTGAGGTTTCTAGAATCGGTCGCAGCGGGCCTTTCGCCCACCTCGAGAGTCCAGTCGTGGTGATTTGTTCTCCTATGAATCGCGCACGAGAAACTGCTTCGGTGATTGCGGCTCAAATCGGCGCCAGCGTCGAGGTTCTCGAAGAACTGCGAGAGATTTCCTTTGGAGACTGGGACGGCCTAACGAGTGAAGAAGTGAACGCGAATGATCACGACCTATACAGTGCGTGGAAGGGCTCATGGGAGGTTTCGCCTCCTAACGGTGAGTCTTTAGCAGTCTTTGATGAACGAATCACTCGGGCAAAGAAGCAGATCCTGGAGCGTCACGGGGGAGCGAGCGTGGTCGTCGTGGCGCATGTGATGCCAATACGGGGATTCGTTAATCGGGCCCTCGAAGGCGGCGCGGCAGCTTATTGGCGACTTCAGGTTTCGCCCTGTTCGATCTCGGCAGTTCGCCTCTGGGGAGCCCAAGAGGCCGAAGTCCAATTTGTGAACTACACACAGCACCTCAGCTGAAGGTATCGTTGACTCTTGGATGGGTCGACCAGGCGGCCGCGGCATTGCCGAGGAACGTCCGGGCTTCACAGAGCAAGGTGGTGGGTAACACCCACCCGGGGAAACCCGCGAGATAGTGCAACAGAAAGTAGACCGCCGCGCGAGCGGTAAGGGTGAAACGGTGGTGTAAGAGACCACCAGGGCCTTGAGTGATCTTGGCTGCTATGTAAACCTCGCCTGAAGCAAGATCAGACAGAAGGCGCTTGAGAGCTGCTCGCTCGAGCCTTCGGGTAGGTCGCTAGAGGGTGTCGGCAACGGCACTCCGAGATAGATGGTCGCCACCCGAAAGGGTACAAAACCCGGCGTATCGGTCGGCCCGTCCACAGCTTTAGCTATGTTTTTTAGCCAGCGCGGCTGCCCCAATGATTCCGGCTGAGTTTTTGAGTTCTGCAGGAACGATCGGAGTCTTCAGTCGCAGAAGTGGCAAAAACTCCAAGTGATCTTTCGATACACCGCCACCGACGATGAACAGGTCGGGCACCAAAAGCTTCTCTAAAAGTTCAAAGTATTCCTGCAAGCGAGCTGCCCATTCGACCCAGGAGAGTTCTTCTCTCTCTTTTACCGAAGCTGCGGCGAATTTTTCTGCGCTATCGCCGTGGAGCGGCAGATGACCAAGTTCACTATTGGGTATCAGTGTTCCGTTGTAAAGAAGAGCGGTGCCAATGCCGGTGCCAAGCGTAGCGAGAATGGTCAATCCCTTTTGTTTTCGAGCTGCCCCATACTTGGCTTCGGCGTAGCCGGCTGCGTCCGCGTCGTTGAGCATGTGAACGTCTCGCTTGAGTGCCTTTGTGAAGTGCGCGTCGGCGTCGAAGTCGATCCATTTCGGGCTAACATTTGCGGCAGATTTTGCGACGCCGTTTTGAACCACCGCAGGGAAGCAGATGCCGACCGGTGAGTCTTTGGGGCTTTTCAATTCCCTGAGAATCTGGCGCACCACTTCGGTTATCTCTTCTGGGCGCCCACCTTCGGGGGTGTCCATGCGGACGCGCTCGGAGAGAAGAACTCCTTCGGTCACATCAACGAGTGCACCTTTGATGCCGGTGCCGCCGATGTCGATTCCGATAGCCTTCTTACCCATGCTCCTATTGTGGACTAGGGAGTGGTCAAGAGCTCGTAGCCACTCTCGGTAACGACCAAGGTGTGTTCGAACTGCGCGGTGATGCTTTTGTCTCTTGTGGTGACCGTCCAGCCATCCGGCCAGAGATCCCAGGCGATTGAACCCAACGTCAGCATCGGCTCGATGGTGAAGACCATTCCTTCAACCATTTCGGTGTCGTAGTTTGGTGCGGCGTCGTAGTGTGGGACAACAAGTCCGGAGTGAAAGCTTCGCCCTATGCCGTGGCCAGTGAAGTCGCGCACCACTCCGTAGCCGAAGCGCTTCGCATACGACTCGATAGCTCGTCCGATGACGTTTATCTGTCGCCCGGGTGCGACGACTGACATTCCACGAAGCAGAGCCTCTTCGGTTCTGCTAACTAAATCTGCAACCTCTTGCCGGACGTTTCCCACCATGAAGGTCTTGTTTAGGTCGCCGTGAAAGCCGTCGAGATACGCAGTTATGTCGATGTTGACGATGTCGCCATCCTGCAGAATCGTATCGTCCGGAATCCCGTGGCAAATCACCTCGTTTAGTGATGAACAGATCGACTTCGGATACCCTCGGTAGCCGAGGGTTGATGGGTACGCACCCTGCGAAACAATAAAGTCGTGGGCCAGAATGTCTAGCTCGTCGGTAGTAACACCGGGGCGAATGTGTTGCCCGACTAGCTCAACCGCTTGGGCCGCGATTTTTCCCGCCTGACGAATCTTCTCCACATCGCCGGCTCCCCAGACGTCGCCGTGAATGTTCTTGGCCGGTGCTGCTTTGCCAACGTACTCGGGTCGCACAATTGTTGCGG
>JBILRS010000097.1:0-3693 GCA_044372535.1 Rhodoluna sp. | reverse complement strand
GGCAACCTCAGCCTTCATTGACACTTTTGCATCGGACTTCGCCTTGCGAACACCAAATAGCGCCTGCGAAGCCTGTTCTAGCAGTCCGTCATGCTCGGCTGAAACATCGTCGAGTTCGGCAACTGTTGGCCAAGAAGCTCGGTGGATCGAGCCGGAGTCTTGCCACCAAGACCAGACCTCTTCGGTCGCGTAAGGCAGGAACGGCCCGAAGAGTCGAAGCATGATGTGTAGCGCGCGTCGCAGGGCAACAACGGCAGAGGCCTGTTCTGCCTCAGAAACACCACCCTGCCCATAGGCGCGATCCTTGACGAGCTCCAGGTAGTTGTCGGTGAAACCCCAGAAGAAGCCCTCGGCGAGCTCGAGTGCTTTGGTGTGATCGTAAGACTCGAAGGCCGCGGTAGCGCCGGCAACCACATCTGACAGTGCGCGAAGCATCGCCTGGTCGACCGGCTCGGTAACTTCGGCAGCGGTTGCTGGTGTTTCAAACGAAAGCACGAACTTTGCCGCGTTCAAAACCTTGATAGCCAGGCGTCGCCCGACCTTCATCTGGCCCTCGTCGAAGGCCGCGTCGGTGCCGAGTCGAGCAGAGGCAGCCCAGTAACGAACCGCGTCAGCGCCGTGGTTGTCGATCGGTTCGGCGGGTACGACTACGTTGCCCTTTGACTTGGACATCTTCTTGCGGTCAGGGTCGAGAATCCAACCCGAGATCGCGGCGTTCGACCAGGGCAGCATGCCGTGTTCTTGTTCGGAGCGAAGAACTGTCGAGAAGAGCCAGGTGCGAATGATGTCTTGACCCTGCGGGCGAAGATCGAACGGAAACACCTTGGCGAACTTTTCTGGGTCTTCGATCCAACCGCCGGCTAGCTGCGGGGTTAGCGAACTTGTCGCCCAGGTGTCCATGATGTCTACCTCGCCGATGAAACCGCCCGGAACCCCGCGCTGAACCTCTTCATAACCGGCAGGGACATCGCTCGACGGGTCGATTGGAAGTAGTGAAAGGTCAGGAACCAAGACCTTGTCGAAGTCGGGGTTGCCATCGGCATCTAGCGCGTACCAAACCGGAATCGGCACACCGAAGAATCGCTGACGCGAAATTAGCCAGTCGCCGGTGAGTCCGTTTACCCAGTTCTCGTAGCGAACGCGCATAAAGTCTGGGTGAAACTTGAGTTCCTTGCCGAGCTCAATCAGTCGAGCACGAACCTTTTCGTCGCGACCACCGTTGCGGATGTACCACTGTCGGGTTGAAACGATTTCGAGTGGCTTGTCGCCCTTCTCGAAGAACTTGACCGGGTGCACGATCGACTTTGGTTCACCGATCATGTCGCCTGACTCCTGCAGAAGTTCGACCATTCGAGCCTTCGCCGAGAACATGGTTTTGCCTGCCAATTCAGCGAAGGCAGCCTTGCCGGCTTCACTGGTTATCGCCTCTGGAACCTCCGAAATGATGCGGCCGTCCCAGCCCATGATTGCGCGGTTTGGCAGGTCGAGTTCGCGCCACCAAATGACGTCTGTTACGTCGCCGAAGGTACAAATCATCGCAATGCCGGAACCCTTGTCGATCTGAGCCAATCGGTGCGCAACAACTGGCACCTCTACTCCAAAGATCGGGGTGGTAACGGTCTTGCCAAACATGCTCTGGTAGCGCTCGTCGTCCGGGTGGGCAACGAGGGCGACACAGGCCGCGAGAAGCTCTGGGCGGGTGGTCTCGATGTAAACCTTGCCGTCCGGCCCGTCGAAGCCGACTCGGTGGTAGGCGCCTGGCTGGTCACGGTCTTCGAGTTCGGCCTGCGCTACAGCGGTTCGAAAGGTGACGTCCCAGAGGGTCGGTGCCATCGACTGGTAGGCCTCACCACGAGCCAGGTTGTTCAGGAAGGCTTTCTGCGAAACTGCCTGGGCTGCCGGAGAAATCGTCTGGTAGGTCTGATCCCAGTCAACCGAGACGCCTAGCCGACGCCAGAGGTTCTCAAACTGCTTCTCGTCTTCGGTGGTCAGGGCATCGCAAAGCTCAATGAAGTTGCGTCGCGAGATCGGCAACTGGTCTGCGGCCTTGGAAGATTTGTTGTCGCCACCTTCGAACGGCGGCTGAAAACCTGGGTCATAAGGTAGCGAGGGGTCGCAACGCACCCCGTAGTAGTTCTGCACTCGTCGCTCGGTAGGTAGGCCGTTGTCGTCCCAGCCCATCGGGTAGTAAACCTCGAGCCCGGTCATGCGCTTGTAACGCGCGATTACGTCGGTGTGCGTGTACGAGAACACGTGACCTACGTGAAGCGAACCAGATGCCGTTGGTGGGGGAGTGTCGATCGAGTAGATCTCTTTGCGTGTTTTGCTTCGGTCGAACTTATAGACACCGGCCACATCCCAGGCCACCGACCACTTTTCTTCGAGACCCTCCACGCTCACCTTTTCGGGTGCATCGGCGGGGTTGAGGTAAGGCTGGTGTTGAGTCACTGGGAAAGTCTCCAAAATCGGCGTTTGTATAAGGTTAACATTGACTGCAGAACCATTTGCGTAAGCCAGAAAGCCATTGAATGTACCCGAAGAGAAACACGGGCGCGGGAATCAACCCGTCACCGAGCTTCCCAGCCGTCGAAGAGGGCATCCTCGACTTTTGGGCGACCGATGGAACCTTCCAGGCCAGCCTCGCTCAACGGGCTGGTGCCGAGGAGTTCGTCTTCTACGACGGCCCTCCGTTCGCCAATGGTTTGCCGCACTACGGTCACCTGCTCACCGGCTACGCAAAAGACATGGTCCCGCGTTTCAAGACGATGCAGGGCTACCGAGTTGAGCGTCGTTTCGGCTGGGACACCCACGGTCTTCCTGCCGAAGTTGAGGCCGAGCGCCAGCTTGGCATCTCTGGTCGCCTAGAAATCGAGAAGTACGGCATCGGCAAGTTCAACGACACCTGCAAGACTTCGGTTCTAAAGTTCACTGACCAGTGGCGCACCTACGTAACCCGCCAGGCGCGCTGGGTTGACTTCGACAACGATTACAAGACGCTCGACGCCACTTACACCGAGAGCGTGCTCTGGGCATTCAAGGAGCTGCACAAGAAGGGTTTGATCTACGAAGGCTTCAAGGTCTTGGCTTACTGCTGGCGCTGCGAAACCCCGCTATCAAACCACGAACTTAAGATGGACGACGAGGTTTACCGCAACCGTCAAGATCAGACCGTCACGGTGACCTTTCCGATTCTTGACGGGCAGCGTTTCGCAGGCGTAAAGCTTCTGGCATGGACAACCACACCCTGGACGCTACCCACCAACTTCGCTCTTGCGGTTGGCCCCGAGATCGAATACGCGGTCGTGGCCGGTTACCTACTTGCCAAAGCGCTTGTCCCAGCCCACGCCAAGGAGCTTGGCTTCGAGAGTGCCGATGAGGCTGTTGCCGCGGTTTCGGAGACCGTTATGGGTAAGGAGCTCGCCGGGCTGCGCTACGAGAGTCTCTTCGATTACTACAAAGACGAAAGCAAGTTCGAGACTGCCAACGCCTGGCAGGTTTTGGTCGACGATTACGTTGGAGCCGAGGATGGCACCGGAATAGTTCACCAGGCTCCTGCTTACGGTGAAGACGACCAGCGAGTCTGCTTGGCTGCCGGTATTCCTACCTACATCTCTATCGACGACCAGGGCAAGTTCAACAACCTGATCACCGACTTTTCGGGCGAACACATCTTCGATGCCAACAAAGAAATCA
>JBILRS010000070.1:0-7084 GCA_044372535.1 Rhodoluna sp. | reverse complement strand
ATCATCCAGCACCTCAAGGCGCAGGGTCGTTTGCTCAAGCAGGCCTCATACGACCACCCGTACCCGCACTGCTACCGCTGCAAGAACCCACTGGTCTACAAAGCCGTCTCTTCTTGGTTCGTTGAAACAACCAAACTCAAAGACCGCATGCTCGAACTGAACAAGGACATCGATTGGACGCCCGAGCACACCAAAGACGGATCGTTCGGTAAGTGGCTTGAGAACGTTCGCGACTGGGCGATCAGCCGAAACCGTTTCTGGGGCGCGCCGATTCCGGTTTGGAAGTCTGACGACCCTGCCTACCCGCGCCTTGATGTTTACGGTTCGCTCGACGAGCTCGAGGCCGACTTCGGAGTTCGCATCTCAGACTTCCACCGACCGACCATTGATGAGTTGACCCGCCCGAACCCCGACGACCCGACCGGAAAGTCGACAATGCGTCGAGTTCCAGAGGTTCTCGACTGCTGGTTTGAGTCTGGTTCGATGCCTTTCGCGCAGGTGCACTACCCGTTCGAAAACCGCGACTGGTTCGAGACGCACAACCCTGGCGACTACATCGTCGAATACGTCGGTCAGACTCGCGGCTGGTTCTATACATTGCACGTTCTCTCGACGGCCCTCTTCGACCGCCCGGCTTTCAAGGCTGCGGTCTCGCACGGAATCATCCTCGGTGACGATGGTCAGAAGATGTCCAAGTCGCTTCGCAATTACCCGGATGTCAACGAGGTCTTCGATCGCGACGGTGCCGATGCCATGCGTTGGTTCCTCCTTTCAAGCCCGATTCTCCGCGGCGGCAACCTAAGCGTGACCGAGCAGGGCATTCGTGAGGGTGTTCGTCAGGTTTTGCTTCCGCTATGGAACACCTGGTATTTCTTCTCGCTTTACGCAAACGCCGCCGGCTATGAGGCGAAACTCGCTCACGACTCGAGCGATGTTCTCGATCGCTACCTGCTCGCCAAGACTCGTGACCTGATCGTCTCGGTTGAGGCAAATATGAACCGCTTCGACTCGTACTCAGCCGCCTCGAATCTGCGTGACTTCGCCGATGTTTTGACGAACTGGTACGTCCGTCGCTCTCGCGATCGTTTTTGGGTCGGTTCTGAGGAAGCCTTCGACACGCTCTACACAGTGCTCGAAGCCGTCTGTCGCGTCGCTGCCCCGTTGCTGCCGATGGTGACCGAGGAGATCTGGAAGGGCCTTACCGGTGGTCGCTCAGTCCACCTCGAAAACTGGCCGGATGCCTCGCTGTTCCCGAGTGACGAAGTGCTGGTGCGCGCCATGGATCAGGTTCGCTCAGTTGCCTCGGTTTCGAACAGCCTTCGCAAGGGTGCCGGACTCCGCGTTCGTCTGCCGCTGAACAAGTTGACCGTCGTCCTCGAAGGCTCACATGAACTCGGCGTATTCGCCTCGATCATCGCCGAAGAACTCAACGTCAAGAACGTCGCACTTGTTGAGTTGTCACTCGATTCAACCAAGGATTTCGGTGTGGTCAAGCAGCTCACGGTCAACAGCCGTGTGGCTGGGCCGCGACTCGGTAAAGAAGTTCAGCAGGTAATTCAGGCAGCCAAGGCTGGCAACTGGAGCGAAGTGAACGGCGTGGTTACCGTCGGAAACTTCGAACTAGTCGAAGGCGAGTACGACCTGGCCCTAGTGGCCGATGTTTCCGAAACCGAAGATCAGATCGGCATACTCCCTGGCGGAGGCTTTGTGATCCTCGACGGACACGTAACACCGGAGCTTGAGGTCGAAGGTGTCGCTCGAGACCTTATTCGTTCGGTTCAGCAGGCTCGCAAGGATGCCGACCTGGACGTCAGCGATCGCATCAAACTCACCGTGACCGGTGACGAAGCTCTGCTCACAGCGGCCAAGACCCACCAGGACCTAGTCAAGTCTGAGACTCTCGCACTTGAACTCGAGCTTGTTGCTGGCGAGCCTGCTGTTGCGGTGGTGCGACTTTGAGTTGGGCCGCCAAAGCTCGTCAGGTTGAGGCAGACCTACTTACCCGCATACCCGAGCACAAGTTGCGCCCGCGACTAGAGCCGACGCGCAGGGCTGTAGCGCTCATGGGCGACCCGCAAAAGTCGTATCGCGTTGTTCACCTAACGGGCACAAACGGCAAGACCTCAACTACTCGAATGGTTGAGCGAATTCTGCGAGAGATGGGTCTTCGAACCGGTCGTTTTACCAGCCCTCACTTGGTTCGCCTAAACGAGCGCATCGCTCTTGATGGGGAGCCGGTTTCAGATCAGAGGCTCTTTGAGGTTTGGGAAGACATCACCCCGGTTCTCGAGATTGTGGATGCCGAGCTCGAGGCGGCTGGCGACACCAAGCTCACCTTCTTCGAAGCTCTTGCCGTGCTCGGCTTCGCGGTTTTCGCCGACGCTCCAGTTGACGTCCTTGTTCTAGAAGTTGGTATGGGCGGAGAGTGGGATTCGACCAACGTAGCCGACGGAGACGTTGCCGTCTTTACGCCGATCTCGATAGACCACGCCGAGCGCCTGGGAAACACCATTGCCGAGATAGCCACGACAAAGTCGGGAATCATCAAGCCAGGGGCATACGTGATTTCTTCGCCGCAGGTCGATGATGCGTTGACGGTACTGACGGCCAAAGCTGCCTCTGTGGCTGATCACTTCGCGATTTTTGGCACCGACTTCGAGGCTACCGACATTCGCGTTGAAGCCGCCGGGCAGAGCTTCAATCTTCGCGGTCTCGCTCGCGAGTATCGCGACCTTTTCATTCCGCTACACGGCGCCCACCAGGTGCAAAACGCCGCGGTCGCTATCGCAGCGGTCGAGGCATTTGTTGGCGGAGGAACCATGCCGATCGTTGACGATGTGGTGCGAGCTGCACTTGCCGATGTTTCTTCGCCAGGGCGCCTGCAGATTATCGATCGTGAACCGCTGACAATCCTTGACGCGGCGCACAACCCCGGGGGAGCGGAAACGCTAGCTCAGGCTCTCGAAGAGAACTTCGCTTCACCGAAGGCCGTTGGCGTGCTCTCGATGCTTGGCGACAAGGATGCCGAAAATTTCTTCGAAACTCTTCGCGACAGTTTTGTGCGCGTCGTCATCACTCAGTCCTCTTCGCCGAGAGCGGTCGATTTCAACGAGTTGGCCGAAATTGCTCGCCGTTACTTCGACATCGTCGATACGGCACCAAACGCTCAAGAGGCACTCGCACTCGCGCGGAGCTTCGAACCAGACGCAATAGTCGTAGCGGGCTCCATCAGCCTCGCCGGTGACGTTCTCAAGAGCATTCAACTGGACGACGACTACGAAGACGATGAAGAAGAAGCAGAAGAAGCAGAAGAGGAATCAAACGATGGCAGCTAGATCTCTACAGCGAGCGTTGGGCGCAATTGTGCTTGCCTTCGAGTCGTTCATTGTCTTCTTTGGCACCTTGGTGAGTTTTGGGTTGAAGGTCGCGGCCCCAGAACTGGTTTGGGCGGTTGGTTTATCTCTTGCGGTCGTAATGATCTTGACCCCGGCCGTCCTGGGTAGACCGGGTGGCTACATCTTCGGTTCTGCACTTCAGGTGATCGTGCTGTTCATTTCGATATGGACAATCTTCAGGGACCCGGCCGGTTACGTATTCCTAATCGTCTCGATCATCTTTATCGGCCTCTGGGCTTGGGCCATGATTGCCGGCTCCACTATCGATGCTGCAAAGCGGGCCCTAAAGCGTCAGAATGAACAACTAGGAGAAAACCAATGACTGAATCAACACTCGTTCTCATCAAGCCGGACGGCGTCGCCCGCAATCTGATCGGTGAAATCATCTCGCGCATCGAGGCAAAGGGTTACGTTGTCGCTGACATCAAGGCACTCACCCCGAGCCGCGAACTGCTCGTCAAGCACTACGCCGAGCACGAAGGCAAGCCGTTCTTCGAGCCACTGGTCGAGTTCATGGGCTCCGGGCGCGTTGTTGCAATGCGAGTCGAGGGTCACCGAGTTATCGAGGGCTTCCGCTCGCTAGCGGGAGCGACGGATCCGACTGTTGCAGCGCCGGGCACTATTCGCGGCGACCTCGGTCGTGACTGGGGTTTGAAGGTTCAGCAGAACCTCGTGCACGGTTCAGACTCGGTTGAGTCGGCTGCGCGCGAACTGGCGCTCTGGTTCTAGACCTACTTGAAAAGGGTCATGATCAGTGGCCAAAATGCGGCAACAATCAAGCCCAGGGCAAGCAGCTCCGTCATGGCTGCGTAGAACCACGAAGACTCCGAGGCGTTAACAAACCATGGGATTGTCTTTACAGGTACTGGGAAGATTCCCTCGGCTCCACCCCAGGTGAAAACCTTCCAGAAGAGCGGAATCATTGCCGCCCATGCGAGCATGCAATAAGGGCAGAGTGCGTGGATCACGTAGTTGGTTTGGATAAAGAGCCAAATGACGAAGATGAAGCCAAGCGAGATGCCAATTGTGAAGCAGCGCCAGAACCAAAGCTTGAATTGAGCACCGGCAAGGATTGCGAAACCAATCACGATCGGCACGGCGAAAGCAGCGATACCGATCATCGCGTTAGGGAAACCGAAGAGTTTGGCCTGAGGTGTCAGCATCACCTTGGCGCAAGAGATCCAGACATTTATGTCGCACGAGAGCGAGGCCGTTGGGTTTTCGGCCAGGTGAAGTCGTTCGAGAACCAGAGCGAAGGCCGCAATCCAGCCGAGAATGCCTGTCCAGATCAGGGTGATAGCAAAGCGCTTACCTGGACTAGTTACGAGGTCGTCGTTGTTCACAGGTCAAGTATCGCATGTCAGATAGGTGACTTTTGGGTCTTGGAGTGCCATACTTAGAAGTAGCGAACGGCACCACACGCCGCAAGCGAAAGATTTATCGAGCATCAGGTGAATGCGTAAGACCTCTAACGGCAGCTAGGGCCCTAAATGTTGACTCGAATTACGGTTTTGCTTCCACGACGGAAGCAGTGAATTTATGCCTTGGGGCTAGAGGGTGTGGCCTAGCCAAAAGGCGGCTTGGAGTACACCGAAATGGTGAAAAAGAACGAAGCGGCAGAAACTGCTGCACCTAAAACACGCAAAACGACTAAAAAAGTAGCGACCGAGGTAACCCCGGTTGAAGAAGTTGTAGTCGAGAAGAAGCCCGCCGCGCGCGGACGCAAACCAAAGGCCGAAGCCCCTGTTGCCGAAGCAGCCCCAACCGTAGTTTCGGCGACGTCACTTTTGTTTCAAGCGCCGGATCTTCCAACCCCAACGGTTGACCCAAAGCGCGGACGCATTATCGACGCGCCTAGTCAAGATGGCGAGACTCACCTGCGCAGACGAACTCGTCGTCGCGAAGGCGAAGACACCCCCGGTGAAGTAGCGCCAAATGCAGTCGTGAAGGTTCGCACTCCACGCGAACCAAAAGAGCCAAGCAACGAGCCAACCAAGGTCCGCGGCTCAACCCGCCTTGAGGCCAAGCGTCAGCGTCGTCGTGACGGTCGCGATGCTGGTCGTCGTCGAAGCGTTATCACCGAGTCCGAGTTTTTGGCTCGCCGCGAGGCGGTTGACCGCACCATGGTCGTGCGTTCAAAGGACGGCAAGATCCAAATCGGTGTTCTTGAAGACAAAATTTTGGTTGAGCACTACGTAGCCAAGTCTTCAGAGGCTTCGCTCATCGGAAACGTTTATCTGGGCAAGGTTCAGAACGTGCTTCCCAGCATGGAGGCGGCATTCGTTGACATCGGTCGCGGCCGCAACGCCGTGCTCTACTCTGGCGAGGTCGACTGGGAGCTTGCCGAAACAGGCAACCAGCCACGACGAATTGAGCTGGCTCTGAAGTCTGGCGACACCGTTTTTGTTCAGGTAACCAAGGATCCAGTAGGTCAAAAGGGCGCGCGCCTAACCTCGCAGGTTTCGCTGCCCGGGCGCTACCTGGTCTACGTTCCCAACGGCAGCATGAACGGGATTTCTCGCAAGCTACCTGACAGTGAGCGAGCTCGACTAAAGAAGATTCTCAAAGAGGTACTGCCAGAAGATGCCGGTGTGATTGTTCGCACTGCAGCCGAAGGCGCTTCTGAAGAGCAACTAACCCTAGACGTTCAGCGGTTGCAGATGCAGTGGGAAGAAATCTCTCGCCGCGTCGAGACCCAGCAAGCGCCGGTGCTACTGCACAGTGAGCCGGACCTCTTGATCAAGATCGTTCGTGATGTCTTCAACGAGGACTTCCAGAAGATGGTCATCTCGGGAGACGACGCCAAAGCCGCTATCACCTCTTACCTTCAGAGCGTTGCGCCAGATCTTCTAGAGCGCGTCGAGGAGTACAAAGGCTCGAAGGACATCTTTGACGAGTTCCGCGTAGGTGAGCAGATCGCCAAGGCGCTCGATCGCAAGGTTTACCTACCTTCGGGTGGTTCGCTTGTCATTGACCGCACCGAGGCTATGACCGTCGTTGACGTCAACACCGGCAAGTTCGTTGGTAGCGGTGGAAACCTCGAAGAGACCGTCACCAAAAACAACCTCGAAGCAGCTGAAGAGGTTGTTCGACAGCTTCGACTTCGTGACATCGGTGGAATCATCGTCGTCGACTTCATCGACATGGTTCTAGAGTCCAACCGTGATTTGGTCTCTAGGAGATTGGTTGAATGCCTCAGCAGAGACCGCACAAAGCACCAGGTTGCCGAAGTGACCTCGCTCGGGTTGGTTCAGATGACCCGTAAAAAGGTCGGAATGGGCCTACTAGAGACCTTCAGCGAAGCCTGTGAGGTTTGCGCTGGTCGCGGCGTTGTTGTTCACAACGAGCCACACATGAAGGCTCGCTCAGGCGGCGGCGAACAGCAGCAACCAAAGGGTGAAAAGTCAGGAAAGCAGCGCCACAAGCAGCAGCAGCCGAAGCAAGAAGTTGCCAAGGTTGTAACCGCTGAGAGCGCCGTTCAGATCAATAACCTGGTCGCTCAAATTGCCGCGGCGAGCAGCCCGACACTCGAGTCTCTGACCGAATCACTGCCAGAGCCAACGGCAACAGGTCAGGGGAGACGCAAGTCTCGACGAGTGACCAGCGAAGTTTCAGTAGCACCAGACGAAAACGAATAGCGATTCGTTTGACCCAAGCGGTGGTAACAGGGTAGAGTTGAGCCTTGTTGC
>JBILRS010000109.1:0-2801 GCA_044372535.1 Rhodoluna sp. | reverse complement strand
AAATTGAGCAGCGCACAGAGGCCGAACTGATTCGCCTGGCTCGTGAAACTGGGATGCCGCTGCTGGCCACCAACGATCTCCATTACGTTCACGAACACGATGCCGAGTATCAGGAGGCGCTCCTCTGCGTTCAATCCAACGCGACTCTAAACGACCCCGATCGCTTCAAGTTTGATGGTTCTGGCTACTACCTGAAATCAGCGGCTCAAATGCGTGAACTTTTCAAGGACTACCCAGAGGCCTGTGACAACACGCTGGCAATTGCCGAACGTTGCGAGGTCGAGTTCCCTCAGCGCGATCTGATGCCGAACTTTGCTGTTCCCGAAGGCGAGACCGAGGCGTCCTGGTTCGAAAAAGAAGTCGCAATCGGTATGAAGCGAAGGTTTCCGGCCGGAGTTCCAGAAGCCCAGGCCAAACAGGCTGACTACGAAATCGCCATGATCAAGCAGATGGGCTTCCCAGGCTATTTCTTGGTGGTCGCCGACTTCATTGACTGGGCCCGAAAGCAGGGTATTCGCGTGGGTCCCGGTCGTGGTTCTGCGGGTGGCGCCATCGTTGCGTATGCACTTGGCATAACCGACCTTGACCCGGTGCGCTACGGACTCATCTTCGAGCGATTCCTGAACCCGGACCGTGTTTCGCTGCCCGATATCGATGTGGACTTTGACGACCGGCGTCGCGCCGAGGTGATTCGCTACGTCTACGACAAGTACGGCGCAGACAGGGTAGCGCAAATCGGAACCTTTAACACCATCAAGGCCAAGGCTGCTCTAAAGGATGCCGCACGCGTCCTCGGTTTGCCTTACTCGATGGGTGAGAAGCTCACCAAAGCCTTTCCGCCTCCGGTTCTAGGCCAAGAAATCACGCTCTCAGTTCTTGAAGACAAGAATGACAAGCGCTACCAAGAGGCAAGCGACCTCCGTGAGCTGATTGCTCAAGATCCAGAAGCGCAAAAGGTTCTTCAACTGGCCAAGGGGCTCGAAGGTCTGAAACGCTCCACGAGCGTCCACGCGGCCGGTGTGATCATCTCGAAAGAGCCGCTAATCGATGTGATTCCACTGATGACCCGAGACGGCGAAGAAGGCGTGATTACGCAATTCGACCAGCCGCCGCTCGAGAAGCTCGGTCTTCTAAAGATGGACTTTTTGGGTCTGCGAAACCTGACCGTACTAGAAGACGCGCTGGCCAACATAAAACTTAATGGGGTTGAAGCACCTGTTCTCGAGGAGCTTGACCTCGATGCCGATGAGAGAACTTACAAACTTTTGGGCTCGGGCGACACACTCGGCGTGTTTCAGCTCGACGGTGGCCCGATGCGCTCCCTCCTTCGGCAGATGAAGCCAACCGGTTTTGATGACATCTCGGCTGCTATCGCGCTTTACCGACCGGGCCCAATGGGTGTGGAGGCGCACACCAACTACGCGAAGCGCAAGAACAAACTGCAGAAGAATGTGCCAATTCATCCGTCTCTAAAAGAGCCACTTTCGGAGATTCTTGATGTCACCTACGGTCTAATCGTCTACCAGGAGCAGGTCATGGCGGCCGCTCAGAAGGTGGCCAACTTCACTCTTGGTCAGGCCGATGTCTTGCGCAAGGCGATGGGTAAGAAGGATGCCGACGAGCTGGCGAAGCTTCGAGCCTCCTTTAGCGATGGCATGCACGCCAACGGCTTTGACGATGAGGCAGTTGCGGCGCTTTGGGACACCCTGTTGCCATTCGCAGGCTACGCCTTCAACAAGGCGCACAGCGCCTGCTACGGCGTGATCTCTTACTGGACCGCCTACATGAAGGCCAACCACGCCTCTGAGTACATGGCAGCTCTGCTGACCAGCGTTGGCGACTCAAAAGACAAGCTCGCAATTTACCTCAGCGAGTGCCGACGGATGGGGCTCAAAGTGCTTTCACCCGATGTCAATGAATCCGGTGCCAGGTTCACGGGTAAGGGTGACTCGATCCGTTTCGGCATGGCAGCCATTAAGGGTGTCGGGGAGGCCGTGGTCGAAGGCATCGTCGCGGCCCGCATCGAAAAGGGTGCATTCAAGTCCTTTGGTGACTTCTTGAAGAAGGTGCCGGCCGCAGTCTGTACCAAGCGCACGATTGAAGCCCTGATTAAAGCCGGCGCCTTCGACTCGCTCGGCCATACCCGTAGGTCGCTCCATCAAATCTTTGAAACCGCTGTTGATTCTCAAGCGAGCGTCAAGAGAAACGAAGCTACCGGCCAGGCGGATCTGTTTGGTGACCTGTTTGAAGATGACCCGATTCAGGTTCAGGTGCCGAATGTCGACGAGTGGAACAACAAAACCAAACTCAGCTACGAGCGCGAGATGCTGGGCTTGTACGTCAGCGACCATCCACTCAGCGGCCGGGAATCTCAATTGGCAACCAGCGCAGACTTTTCGATTGGCGTCTTTCTGGCCAAAGAGAAATCAGAAATCAAGGACGGCGAAACGGTGACCTTGGCAGGGCTCGTAACCGGCATTCAGAACAAGATGGGTAAGAGTTCGGGCAAGCCTTACGCGCTGGTAACCATCGAGGATTTCGATGGCGAGTTGCAGTTCATGCTCTCGGGTCGTTCGTTTGAAGAGGTCGGCCCAACGATTCAAAACGATCTTGTGGTCGCGGTTCGTGGCAGGGTTAGTGAACGCGACGACGGCAGAACCATCAATCTCTACAGCCTCGCTGTTCTCGAGGCTCCCGCAGACAACGAGAACATCACTCTCAAACTTCGCTTGGATGAAAAGGATGCCACCAGAGGTGTTCTGCAGGCGCTGAATGGAATCTTGGCTGCCCACCCGGGTGAC
>JBILRS010000058.1:0-9463 GCA_044372535.1 Rhodoluna sp. | reverse complement strand
GTTGCGATCACGCTCATCGCGCTCAAGTCGCTCACGCTTTGCCTCTTCTAGTTGCGAAGTGAGTAGGCGAACGGCAGAGTCATCGGCGATAACCGGCTTGGTGCGCGACTTGCCAATAACAAAGCCAAGAGCGACACCAACTACGAGACCAACAGCGAGAAAAAGAAAAGTTTCCATGTCCAAACTATGCCAGCAACCACCGACGTTTTTAGTTCATCGCCTTGACTAGTTGGTTTGCCGAAGCCAAAAGAGCAACCAGGTCATCGACTCCCTGTCGATCCGCGGCGTGAATCATGATTCGGGCGCAGGCATCGGCATCGGCGAGCGCGTCGTGGTGGTCAAACTCTTCGTGCCCTATCGCATACGCCACCGCGTTCAAGCGGTAGGACTCAAGGTTGTAAACCTTGCGAGAGACCAAGAGCGAACACCCGTAGTGCAGCTTTGGCAACTCAAAAAGAATCGCATCGGCCGCCGCCTTCAAAACACCCATGTCAAAGGTTGCGTTGTGAGCTACCAGGACGTCGCCTTCGATGAATTCGAGCATCATCGGCAAAATTTCAGCCCAGGTGTGGCCGTCTTCTACGTCAGCCTTTTTGATCCCGTGTATTCGAATGTTGTTCGCATCAAACCAGTCGTGGGGGTAAGGCGGCATGAAGGTGGCTAGGAACTCGTCAACAATCTGCCCGTTCCTCACCTTTACCAAACCGACCGCGCATGGCGAAGCCGGCGAGTTGTTCGCCGTTTCAAAGTCGATCGTGGTGAAGTCCAGAGCCATACTTCAATTAAACTCTTCAAATGGCTCTCACAATCGGAATCGTCGGTCTCCCTAACGTAGGCAAGTCGACCCTCTTCAACGCACTCACCAAAAACAACGTTCTTGCGGCCAACTATCCGTTCGCCACGATTGAGCCAAACGTCGGTGTGGTGAACCTGCCAGACAAGCGACTAGACCGCCTCGCCGAGATCTTCGGTTCTGAGCGCCTGCTACCGGCACCTGTCTCGTTTGTTGACATCGCGGGCATCGTCCGTGGTGCTTCTGAGGGTGAAGGGCTCGGTAACCAGTTCCTTGCCAACATCCGTGAAGCGGACGCAATCGCTCAGGTGGTGCGCGGTTTCAGTGACCCAGACGTTATTCACGTCGACGGCAAGGTGGACGCATCGAGCGACATCGAAACCATCAACACCGAGCTAGCTCTGGCTGACATTCAGACTCTTGAGAAGGCTCGAACCCGTATCGAAAAAGAGGTGAAGGGCAAGAAGATGGAGCCTATTGCTCTAGAAACCGTTGACGCAGCCTTGAAGGTGTTGAACGAGGGTAAGCCGTTGAGCTCTTCAACAATCGACCTAGAGCCAATCAAAGAGCTCGGGCTTCTCACCGCAAAGAAGATCCTCTACGTTTTCAACGTGGACGAAGGAATCCTCACCGACCCGTCAAAGAAGAAGGCGCTCGCCGACTTGGTTGCCCCAGCACAGGCTGTCTTTCTTGACGCAAAGGTTGAGAGCGAACTGATCGACCTGACAGCCGACGAAGCCAACGAGCTGCTGGCCAGCCTCGGGCAAGAGCAGAGCGGACTCGACCAGCTCGCGCACGTCGGTTTCGAGACCCTTGGTCTTCAGACCTACCTAACCGCTGGCCCTAAAGAGGCTCGCGCCTGGACGATCCGTAAGGGTTGGAAGGCCCCGGCTGCCGCAGGCGTCATTCACACCGACTTTGAGCGCGGCTTCATCAAGGCCGAAATCGTTTCTTTCGAAGACTTGGACGCCGCCGGCAGTATGAACGACGCCAAGGCAGCTGGCAAGGTTCGTATGGAAGGCAAGGACTACGTCATGAAGGATGGCGACGTAGTCGAGTTCCGCTTCAACGTTTAGGAGATCAGGTGAACACTCAGAGGGTTTTTGAGTGGCTTGGGGTTGCTACGGCAATCATCTATTCGCTTTTGGTCGCGTCTAATACCGGTCTCGAATTTCTTGGCTTCGCTCTTTTGCTCGCGTCCTCGGCTTTCATTGGCATCTGGGCCTTTCGTGGCAAGCACCGCGGGATCCTGTTTCTTCAGTTCTTCTATGCAACGGCCGGCGTTATCGGCATGATTCGTTGGAACTAGGTTGAAAACCGTTATCGCGAAACACCACTGGCTCGGAATCCTCTGTTTGTTTCTGGCCGGCGCTAGTTACTTTGTGATCAATCGATTGCCTCGCGGCGAGTTGATCGATATGTCTACCGACTTCGATCGAGCACTGCCAACCTGGCCGATTTTTGTGATTCCTTACCTTTCGTTTTTGCCTCTGGTTTTCTTTGTGATTCCGCTTTTGCTGTGGCGAAATGAACGTCTCTTCCGATTGTTCACGATCTCGGTCTTGGCCGCGCAGGTGGTCATGAATGCCTGCTATCTGCTAATTCCGGCGACCCTGGTGCGTCCTGAGTTATTGGGCGAAGACATCTTCACGGTGTTGCTTCGCGATGTCGTTTGGGTGATTGACCAACCGCTGAACACGTTCCCCTCCAACCATGTCGCTCTCAGCGTTTTGGCAATAGTTGTTTTGGCTTGGTTGCCAAATGGAGTGAAGCGATTCTGGTGGTTCCAGCTCTGGCTCGGGTTGGTCGCTATCTCCACACTGCTAACTCATCAGCACGTCATCTGGGACTTGATTAGCGGAGTGGTTTTGGGTGTGCTTGCGCCAGTGCTGTTGGTGCGAATGACAAAAGCGCGGGGCTCGGTTAGCGCTTAGCTAGGTGCCTGATCATGCTCGGGAACACGATTCCGTGCATTGGCCAAACCGACCACCAGTAGATGTGACCAATTAGGCCTTTGGGTGCGTAGGTTGCTGTCTGGGTGATTTTGCAGCCACCGGTCTTGGTGTCCGGTTCGACCGTGAACTCCAGCCAGGCGAGGCCGGGCATGCGCATTTCTGCTCGCAGTCTCAGAGTTTTGGGTCGGTCAAGCTTCTCTACTCGCCAAAAGTCGAGGGCGTCGCCGACCTGAAGGTGGTCGGGGTCTCTTCGGCCACGTCGGAGTCCGACTCCACCGGTCACTTTGTCGATAAGTCCGCGAAGTTCCCATGCCCAGGTGGCTGTTGAGTAACCGTTGTCGCCACCGATAGCTTCAATTCGCTTCCAGACCACGTCAACAGGGTCCTTTGAGTCGAGTTTGCGGATGTCCTTGTAAACCGAGCCACCGGACCACTGAGGGTCGGTGGGTAGCGGATCGCTCGCGGTCCAAGAAATCGAGGCGTCAGACCAACGGGTTTCTACTTGGTTGTCTTTGATGCGAACCAGGGCGAGCTCAACGGCACGCTTGAAGGTGGTTAGCCCGCCCTTCGGGTCTGGGATTAGCTTGCGAATTCGGTCATCGCCAACTACAACCTCGTTTTTGAGGCTTGCGACTAGACGCTTGGCGAGTGTGTAGGGAACCGGTGTGACCAGCCCCACCCAACCGCTAGAGAGCTTCGGAGTCATCACTGGAACGGGAACAATGATGCGCTTTCTAAGCCCGGCAACCTCGGCGTACTTCTGCATCATCGTTTTGTAGGTGAAGATGTCTGGGCCGCCGATGTCGAAGTGTCCACTGTTCTTCTTGTCGATGGTCGCGGCTTCGACGAGGTAATAAAGAACGTCGCGAACAGCGATTGGCTGAATGCGAATGTTGAGCCACTTTGGGGTGATCATGAAGGGCAGGCGCTCGGTGAGGTGTCGAAGCATCTCAAACGATGCAGAGCCTGAGCCAATCACGATGCCGGCTCTGAGTTCGATTGTCGGCACGCCAGAATCCCTAAGGGCTTTGCCAGTGTTTGCTCGGGCGCTCATATGCGGTGAAAGGTCTGCCTTAGCTGGCACGATTCCACCCAGGTAGATGATTCTGTCAATCTTCATCTTTTTGCCGGCCTTGCCAAAAATCTCAGCCATTTTTCTCTCTTGGCTTTCGAAGTCGGCCTTCTCCATGAGGGAATGCATGAGGTAGTAGGCGATGTCCACGTCTTTGAGAGCCTTTTCGACCACCTTCGAATCGAAGGCATCACCTTCAACAACTTCGACCTGGTTGATCCAGGTGTGATCTTTTAGGCGAATGGCGTTTCTTGCGAGAACCCTGACCCGGTAGCCCTTAGCGAGAAGGTCGGAGATTAGTCGGCCACCGATGTAGCCGGTTGCACCGGTAACCAGGCAAAGTTTGGCTTTACTCATGAACTAAATGATTCACTAGGAAGCTCGGTTACTCCAGCTTCGATGGCTTCGATGATCTTGTTCACCACGTGTTCCGGCGCCATGCCCTGCGCAAACGCAGGCGCGGAACCAAACAGTGCTCTCGAGGCGAGACCGGTTTCGGTGTGACCAGGGCGGGCGTCCATGACTCGAACCTTTTGTCGCCTTGCCTCAAGCGCAAGAGCCTTGAGCCAGGTGGAATGGGCAGTCTTGCTAGTGGTGTAAGCCGCCATGCCCGGGAACACCTTCTCAGCGACCACGCCCGTGATCGACAAGACAAACGGGTCGTTGGTTGACTCAGCGAGCAATGGCATAAGGCCGGCGAAGACCTGAGCTGGGCCAAAGTGGTTTACCTGCATCAGGCGGTTGGCGTCTGCGAACGTGGTTTCCGCAATGGTTCCAAATCCGACTCTGCCCGAAGCATTGATGATTCCGTCGATTTTGGTGTTAGAAGCAACGAGGTAGTCAACGAGCTGCTTGATGGACTCTTGCGACTCGAGGTCCAAGAGGAGTTTTTGAGTGAGAGACGCGGGAAGGCTCGAGGCAGACTCGTTACTTCGAGCGGTTCCGATCACACTTGCGCCGCGCTGGCTAAGGCTTTCTGAGATCAGTCGACCGAAGACGCCATTTGCGCCAATAATGAGGAAAGTTTTTCGAGCATCGTCCATGGGTTCATTCTAGGTTCCCGTGGCTACGCTCCAAGTGCTGAAACCGCCGTCAAGGTTTCTGACCCCAACCCCGTGTGCTTTGAGAAGCTGGGTGGCGATGTGTCCTCGCTGGCCAACCGCGCAGTAGACGATGACGTTCGATTTCTCGACCTCGCTCAAGCGGTCGCGCAGTTCGTCCACGGGAATGTTGAGCGTTCCTGGCACGCAGCCCTTGGAGTGCTCGGCCGGTGTTCTGACGTCGATAACCTGAGCGCCTGACTCGATTGCGGTTGCGAGTTCGTGCCACTGGAGGGTTGGGGTCGTACCGTTGAAGACGTTGTTGCCAACGTAGCCCGCAATGTTTATCGCGTCCTTGGCTGACCCGAATTGCGGTGCGTAGGCAAGCTCGAGATCCATCAGTTCGTCGATGGTCATGCGTGCTCGGATTGCCGTTGACATCACGTCTATTCGCTTATCCACGCCGTCTACACCCGTCGCCTGTGCGCCTAAGAGAACGCCAGACTTTGGATCAAACAGAACCTTCATCGAGACGCGCGTTGCGCCCGGGTAGTAGCCGGCGTGGTTGTTCGGGTGGGTGTGAATGACTCGGTGGGGGATGCCAGCGCGCAGGGCGTCTTTTTCGGTGAGACCTGTGAGTGCGGCGCTGAAGCTGAACGCTCCGATAATCGCGGTCCCAAGTGCATCGTGGGCATGGACGTCTCTACCCGCAATCACGTCGGCGATAAGTCGTCCGTGGCGGTTTGCCAGGTTTGCAAGCGGCACCAGAGTTTGCGCACCGGTGAGTTCACCGTGCTTCTCGACTGCGTCGCCGGCTGCAAAGATGTCTGGGTCGCTAGTGGTCTGCTTCGAGTCAACCTTTAGGCCGCCGGTGGCTCCCATTTCTAGCCCAGCCGCTCTCGCAAGTTGATTGTCTGGTTCAACGCCGGCCGCGGTGAAGATGAGACCGGCACTGATTGATGTGCCATCTTGAAGGATTACGTGGTCCGGCGTGACTTCGGTTACCGATGAGCCAAAGATTAGCTGGATCGAGTTGTCTCTTAGGGTTTGCGTGAGAGGGGCAATCATCTCGGGGTCGAACTGGCTCAGAATCTGAGAGCCGCGCTGAACGATGGTGACCTCAAGACCTAGGTGGCGCAAATTCTCAGCCAGTTCAACACCAATAAAGCCAGCACCAAAAATCACCGCCGATGGATGCTTTGCTTTGGCGATAGCTGCCTTGATGGCGTCGGCGTCGGTGACGTTGCGAAGCTCAAGCGCGCGTTCCATGCCGGGTAAATCGAGCCGCTTAGGCTTTGCGCCGGTAGTGATAACCAATTTGTCATAGCCGTCACTGAAGGTTTCGCCAGTAGCAAGATTCTCGACCACGACGACCTTTGCGGCACGGTCTATCTTGATTACCTTGTGTCTCACCTTCACTTCTAGGCGGAATCTAGCCCAAAGCGACTCGGGTGTCTGCAGCAGTAGGGAGTCGCGCTCTGAGATGACATCGCTCACGAAGTAAGGCAGGCCGCAGTTTGCGTAGCTGACGTGCTCGGCCATTTCGTAAACGGTGATTGATGCATCCTCTTTGAGTCTGCGAAGCCTGGTTGCTGCCGACATTCCGCTGGCAACACCGCCGATGATTACTACCTTCATGTTGTTCTCCTAAGCCAACGACATGAAGGCTTTTTCAAGCGCTTCGCGTTCTTGCGGGGTGCCGTTGTTGTTTGCGCAGTGTTCCATGCCGGTCGAGATGATCACGAAGCCGGCGCGGGTTAGGGCAGTGCTAGCCGCCGACAGCTGGTTGAGAAGATCTGTGCAGTCGCGACCCTCGTCGAGCATCTTCACGATCCCGCCGATTTGGCCCTGCACTCGAACCAATCGGTTCCTTGCAGCTTTGAGTTCTTCAGGTGCAATTTTCATTTTGTCCTCCAACACGGTTGCATGCTACTAAGATTTAGTATACCCTAGGGGGTATCAAAGAATCGAGGAATGATGACCAAGTATTTCAAAATCCTGCTTGTGGCAATTGTCGCAGCCTTTACCGTTTCGACCCTGTCGGCCTGCGGTCCTGTTGAGAAGCTCGACACGTCAAGCTATGCGGCGGTAATCGATGTTCGCACCGACGCAGAGGTTGCCACCGGTTACCTAGAGGGTGCCGCTCACATGGACATCCAAGGTCCGGAGTTCGCGAACCAGCTGGCAACGCTTGACAAGTCTGCTGACTATTACATTTACTGCCGATCTGGAAACCGCGCCGGGCAGGCCATTGACTACATGAAGAGCGCCGGCTTTACGGGCGAGCTCGTCAACGGTGGTTCGGTCACTGAAGCATCAGCTCAAACCGGACTTCCCATCACCACTAACTAAGCAAAGAGAGATTAGCCATGTGCCAAAAAGTATCCTGCCGTAAGTGCGGCAAAGCTACCTGGAGTGGCTGCGGACAACACGTTTCGCAGGTCATGCAAGGGACCCCAAAGTCGCAGCAGTGCCAAGGGCATGCAAACGACCCTAAAGAGCCAGGCTTCCTAGCTCGACTATTCGGAGGTAAGAAGTAATGTGTAGCCCAGCTCTTTGCTCAACGTGCAACAAGGTCACCTGGACCGGTTGCGGTAACCACATCGAAGAAGCACTAGACGGCGTCCCTGCAGAGCAACTCTGCCACTGCAACGACTAGCGCTGGTAGTTGACAGTAAGGGTAACTGCATCCTTGCCCTTGACTGGGCCGATGACGAGTTTGAGTTTTTCAATGTTGAGGCCCGCCGCTTGGTAAGCCTTTTCGATTCGAGCGGCTCGTAGCCTGAGAAGCGAAGCCGACTTTGCCACTGACATGTTGGCTGGTCTCGCCATCCGAATGGTTAGCTCTGTGAATTTGCCATTACCGATGGCTTTTGCGGCTGCAGCGACAGTTTTTGTAGCCACTGAGGTCAGGGTGTACTTGTCGGGGGCAAAGGTGATGGTTGAAACCTTCGTTGCCAAGGCCAAGCGCTGAACCTTCAAGGTGTAATCCTGTGAAGTATTTGATCTGCGATTAGTGACCGTCATCTTCACCATGTTCATGCCTGGTGCAAGATTGGCTATTTGTGCAGTCGCGAAAGAATTGCTCGAGTAAGGAGATCCGGTTAGCTGAATCGACTTAACGCTGTTCGGCACCACGAGTGTTTCCTTGGGCTTCACCGGCACGAGACCGCTAGCGCCGAAGTTGCGCAGGTAGGTGTCATGATCTTGAATCAATGACAAGGCCTGGCTGATCTGGCCAGTGATGAAGTTTCTCGACCAAACCTGGTTGCCCGGGATCTGGTCGTTGCCGAACTCTTTCTTCGGGTCGGCTAGCAGGAACGGGTTGATCACTGTGGCAACCTCGCGAGACATGTTTGGCAAATCCAGATCCTGGGCTGCGTGGGCGACGGTAGCAATAGCTCTCTTGTAGAGGGTGAGACACTGCGCATCGGCCAGGCACTGGCTGATTAAGGCATTCCCGCTCCAGTAGTCAAGCCCGCCGTTCCAAGTTTGATCCATGCCCCACGGGTGCATGGTGAACTTGCCGTCTTGGCGCTTCACCAGGTAGAAGTTGTTGCGGTTGTTGACGTAGCCATCCCAGTGACCAGTGAACTTCTCGGCCGCCCAGTTGAGTGTCATCTGCTCGAGGTCTGCGATTGCCGACATGTCGTTGAACCATTTCGGGCCGTTTCCGCGTCCGACAACCGCCAACAGCGCGGTTAGGTCTGACTTGTCTGTTAGCGAGCCTTGGTCGACGACAAAGTTGTTTTCTTGGCCCGGCCAGAATTCTGGGAAAATCGGCACGCCGCCTTTGTAGATGTGGCTCGGGGTCACGCCCCAACGCTTTAGGAGTGTGGTGTCAAAGGTCTCTAGGTTCAATCGCAGCCCGTAGTTTTGCCCGTTTAGGGTGACGTTGACATAGCCCGTTCTTGCGGTCGCAACTCCGACCGAGCGAAACAACCGGTAAGACATGGTTTCGTGCAACGAACTCTGGTCTTGCACCATGTTGTTCAGGGTTAGCTTCCTGACTCCGAACAGCGTTTGGTTTTTGTTGTTGAAATCAACCTTGATCTTGAGGCCAGCCTTGCCATAGATGTTTCGCCAAGAACCCCAAGCACCCTTTAGGTGAACACCTACCTGATAAGGCCCGAATGCAACGCCGTTGATTTTGCCCGAAAGGGTGCACGGGAGGTACGGGCCTTCATCGCCCCAGTAGTTTGTGGTTCCATCGAGGCCCTTGATGGTCGACTGCGGCATTGTGATGTTGAACTCATTGACGACCATCGGGTTGAACATGGCTGCAGCGGGGTCTGTACCCTCAACAAACTTGGTGTTTACGCCGGTGCTAGCTTGGCCCGGAACCGCAGCAAAGGTCAGCGCAACGGCAGCGGCAACTGCCGCGATGCGCTTGAGAATAGCCATTATTCGACTTTATCTTGCGGGCTGCTGTTTAGCCTCTTTAGCGAACCTTTTCGCAGGAAGTCCTAAAAATGCTCCGCGAGATGGTTTGGCTGGCGTATCGCTAAGATTGGAGCCCGAAGCCTTGTTTCAGTGCTTGAGAAGGAGCCCAGGTTGTCCCGTTTATTGGTTGTTGTCGACGTTCAGATGGCAATGGTTACCG
>JBILRS010000108.1:0-2810 GCA_044372535.1 Rhodoluna sp. | reverse complement strand
CGATTCACTCATGCCGTTTAGTTTAAGCCTTTAAAACCGAGGTGAAGTAGGCAAGCAGGCGCGCAGCATCGTTGGTCACCAGCGCCTCACCGACAAGAACAACATCTGCACCGGCAGCAGCGTAGCGTTCGACATCAGCTACATCACGAACTGCCGATTCGGCAACCTTCACCACGTCCGCTGGGAGTAAATGGGCAAGGCGTGCAAAAAGGTCTCTATCGGTCTCAAAAGTCGAGAGATCGCGGGCGTTCACACCAACGAGTTGCGCTCCGGAATCCAAGGCTCGCAACACCTCGTCGTGAGAGTGCGTTTCGACGAATGGTGTCATGCCTAGTTGCTCCGTGAACCGCGCTAGCCGCTCCAACTCACGCTGGTCTAGCCCTGCAACGATGAGTAAAACTATGTCGGCTCCGACCGCTCTAGCCTCGAGGATCTGCTGTTCGTTAGCAATGAAGTCTTTGCGTAACAGCGGTACAGTCACAGCCTTGCGAACCGCGGCAAGGTCGGCCAGTGAACCCTTGAACTTGCGCTCTTCGGTGAGCACCGAGATAGCGGCCGCGCCAAAGCGTTGGTAAGTTTGCGCGAGTTCGACCGGGTCAGCTATGTCGCTAAGGTCACCCTTGGATGGGCTTGCCCTCTTGATTTCGGCGAGGACCTTGATTTTTGAGCCGCCGCGAAGTGCGCCGATGGCGTCCAGGGCGGGAGGCTGCTCGCTTGCCAGCTGTTCGATTCGTGCGAGCGAGGTTAGTTCGAGACGCGCTTTTGCGTCCTCGAGTGCGCCGGCGTAGAGGTCAGCGAGCACTAATTTTTTATGCCGAAGCCGAGAGCTTTAAGGATCGGACCTAGGGCTACACCAACCAGCACGCCGATACCAGAGAGAAGAACGCCCATGTCATTGTCAACGAGGTAGAAGAATGTTGCTCCGGCAACAGCGATCATAATGACGATTACCGAAACCCAGGCAGCGACCGAATCGCCGTGGTTGGTGTCTTCTGGGTGCTCTGTAGACATTTTCTACCTTTCGTTATGCTCTTCTAGTTTAGCCAGTCCGTTTGCTGCTCAGGTTTAGCAGCGCGCCGAGTAAACAGTCCAAGAATGTTGGAAGTGACCAGAAGCAGCATCACGGAGACGATTCCATACATTGCAGGCAGGTTCGTCTGCAGAGAATGAACGGTTTCGAGCTGCGAGCTCCAATCAGATATTCCTGTCGCCTTTTCGATTGCTACCTGGAGCAGTCGCGGCTCGCCTGCGGCCAGTGCCGATGCAATCGGAATGATAGCCAGCAGACTGAAAAGGGCAACAATCGCCCCAGCGGCGCGGGAGGCAGTCTTGCTCCAGTAACGTGCACCAAAGATAGCAACCAGCTGCAAACCCAGAAAGAGCCCGATTTGCGGGTAATTGTCGAAGCCGGTAACCGAGAGTGGCTTCGCAGTTTCCATGATTACCGCAGATTGCCAGGTAACCGATGCCAGAATCGCAGCGCTAACCAGCAAGGCCAAACTAAGGCGCAGTATGAGTTTCATTAGTCTCCGAAGCCGTTGGCGGCTTGAACTGCTCTTGCGGGAGCAGCAGCCTTGGTTCGGGTCTCGTCGAATTCTGTCTGCGGCACCGAGTCAAGGACGATGCCAGCCCCTGCTTGAATCCGCGCGATGCCGTCTCTCAAGAAAGCGGTTCGGATCGTGATCGCTAGGTCTGCTGAACCATCGAAGTCAAAGTAGCCAACGACTCCCCCGAAGATTCCTCGGCTACTTGGCTCGAGTGCATCAATAATCTCGAGCGCGCGCGGCTTCGGTGCGCCCGAGAGGGTTCCAGCCGGGAAGGTTGCACGAAAAACGTCTACGGCGCTCTGGCCCTCGCGAACTCGCCCCTCGACGGTTGATACCAAGTGCATGATGTGGCTGAAACGGTGAACCGCCATGAACTCGGTAACTTCAATGGAATCCGGGCTGCACACCTTGAGCAGGTCATTACGAGCTAGATCGACAAGCATCAGGTGCTCGGCTCGCTCCTTGTTGTCTTCGAGGAGCGAGGCTTCGTTTGCTTGGTCGGCTTCTACCGATGAGCCCCGGGGGCGCGACCCCGCAATCGGGTGCATCACGGCATCGCCTTCGGTTACCGTGACAAGCGCCTCCGGGGAAGAGCCGACAACCGAATAGTGGCCCTCTTCATCGCTTTGCTGAAGAAGGTACATATAAGGGCTTGGATTCAGCGCTCTCAGGGCTCGATAGACGTCGAGAGGTGTTGCTTGCAGGTCTAAATCAAACCTTTGCGACAGAACCACCTGAAAGACATCGCCACGTTCAATGTGCTTCTTGGCTTCGGAAACCGCACCCATGAAAGTTTCCTGAGTTTGATTCGCGGTGAGTTGAATCTCAGGCTCGATTATGCGCTCGGCGACAAAGGGTGTAGTCGGCCGAAGAATCACTTCTTTCATTCCCGAAAGTCTTCGAAGCGCCTCTTGGTAGCTCGACTCAGCGTCTGGCTCTTCGCCCTCCAGAAAGATATTGGCGACTAGATGCAACTGTGAAGTTTGGTGGTCCACAATCACCAGGTCGCTGACCATTGAGAACCACATCTCTGGCACACGGTAGTCGCTCTTTGGTCGGTTCGGTAGATGTTCAATTTCTCGGACGACGTCCCAACCAAGCATTCCAACGAGTCCGCTGGTGAGCGGCGGAAGGTTCTCCAACTTGGGCGTAGACCAGGCGTTCAGAGACTGTTCCAACGCGTCTAGCGCTCCCAATTCACCAGTTAGGTTTGCGGTCGGATACGCTGGAGCTGTTCCGTGCCAGCGTGCTGGTTCACCGGTG
>JBILRS010000107.1:0-2823 GCA_044372535.1 Rhodoluna sp. | reverse complement strand
TTGCGGGGACGGCTCTTGCTGGGCTCACGAGTCCAGGGGTGAGAACTCCGGCGTTATCCTTAGGCATACATAAAGTTTATTGATTGCGAGTACGAGTGAGTTCTGACAAAGACGCTGAGCACTGGTGGTTCAACATGAAGACCAAGCAGGCGGAATTCGGAAGGCAAGTGTCTTCGCTCGATCGCATCGGGCCATTTGCTACTAGGGCCGAGGCCGAGCTGGCTCTAGAGAACGCTCGAGCTCGCGCGCAAGCCTGGGCTGCCGAAGAGGAATCAGAAGGCTAGAACTCGTGTTCAGTGGTCGGGAACTTGCTTTCGGCCACTTCGCTTCGATAAAGCTTGGCAGCTGTTACCAGCTCGTTGCGGACCTCAAGATAGCGCTTGACGAATTTCCGAGGCGCGCCAGGGTGAAGCCCTGCGAAGTCCGTCCAGACGAGGATCTGTGCATCTGTCCCTGCACCGGCACCAATACCGATGGTGGGTATGGTGAGCAACTCCGAAACCTCACGAGCCACAGCTGCCGGGACGAGCTCTAGGACAACCGCGAAGGCGCCAGCCCCTTGAACCGCCAATGCGTCATCGATCAACTGTTGCTTTGAGTCTCCTCGGCCCTGAATCTTAAAGCCTCCAAGCGCGTGCACGCTCTGCGGGGTGAACCCGATATGCCCCATGACCGGGACACCCGCCGTAACAAGAGCTGAAATGGCCTCAACCGAACGGGCACCGCCCTCGAGCTTCACAGCTCCGGCGCCAGTCTCCTTCATGATGCGAATGCCGTTCAGGAGCGCACTCTCCGGGCCAGTCTCATAGCTTCCGAATGGCATGTCGACGACAACGAGTGCTCGTTTTGAGGCGTTGGCAACAGCGCGTCCGAAGGGAATCATCTCGTCGACGGTGATCGGTAGGGTGCTCGAGTAGCCAAGGACATTGTCTGCTGCCGAGTCGCCGACCAGCAGAACCTCAATCCCAGCCTCGTCAAAGGCGCTTGCCGTCAGTGCGTCATAACTGGTCAGGCAAGAGAACTTGTGGCCTTCCGCCTTGAACTGGGCGAGAGATGCGGTTCTTACGAGCTTTGGTTTTAGTTCTTCCAAGCGTCAACCTCGATTTCGACCAGCATTGCCGGATTAATGAACTTTAGCCCTGCCAACATGGTGGCTGCGGGGCGGATCTCTGAGAACAGCTCGCCGTGAGCTCTACCAACGGCATCCATGTCTTCTGCGTTGACTAGATACAGACGTGTTCGCACAACGTTCTCTAGTGAATAGCCAACCTGGGCTAGGGCACTCGCGATCACCTCGAAGGCGACTTTCGTCTGTGTGTAGGCGTCACCCTCGCCCTGCAATTGCCCGTCGACAGTCGCGGTCGAACCCGAAACGTGAACGTACTGACCGGTTTGTACCGCTCGGGAGTAACCAATCTTGGACTCCCAGGGGCCACCGCTGGAGATCAGGATTTGTTCAGTCATAATTAGCCTCTGTATCTGTTGGTTATTGGCAGTCTGCGGTCGCGCCCGAAAGCCATGCCGGTGATCTTTGGACCTATCGCACCCTGTCGCCGCTTCCATTCGGCACGATCAACTAAGCCGATGATTCGCTTGACTGTTTCCACTTCGAAACCCGCTTCAATTATCTCGGCAAGGCCTTTTCGCTTCTCAACATATAGATCGAGAATCGCGTCTAAGACGTCGTATTCGGGTAGCGAGTCCTGGTCGGTCTGGTCGGGTCTTAGCTCGGCTGAAGGTGGCTTGGTTATGGAGTTGTGCGGGATCGGCTCAGTTTGCCCGTTTTCGACGGCCCAGGCGTTTCGCCACTTCGCCAATTCCCAAACAAGTGACTTCTCGACATCTTTGAGAGGTGCGAAGCCGCCAACCGAGTCGCCGTAAATCGTCGAGTAGCCAACCGCTAGTTCGGACTTGTTGCCTGTCGTGAGAGTTAGGTGACCGTGGGTGTTGCTCTCGGCCATGAGTATCACTCCACGCATGCGAGCCTGAAGGTTCTCTGAAGCCAACTCACTGAGTTGCATATTCGACTCGAAGGCAGCCACCATCGCCTCGATGCTGATGGTGTTGAAGTTAACGCCGAGGTTCACGGCGAGCACTGCGGCGTCGCCCTTCGAGTGGTCGGAGGAGTATTTGCTCGGCATCGAAAAGCCATAGACGTTCTCAGCACCCACGGCGTCAGAAGCCAGTGTTGCGACCACCGCGGAATCGATTCCTCCGCTCAGCCCCAGAACTGTGGTCTTGAAACCGTTTTTGCGCATGTAATCGCGAAGCCCAAGAACCAGGGCGTTCCAGATCTGCCAATTGTCGTCGAGGCGCGTCACGCTGTGCGTTGAAATCAGTTCGGGGGAGTCGGCGATGTCGATGACTAGAACGTCCTCGGCGAATTGCGCTGCGCGCCCGATCACCGAACCATCTTTTGAAACGAAGATACTATCGCCGTCAAAGACAAGGTCATCTTGGCCACCAAACAAGTTTGTATAGGCAACGTGGGTTCTCTGGCTCATCGCGAGGTCGCGAATCAACTCGAGCCTTCTATCGTCTTTATCCGACTCGAACGGCGAGCCATTCAGCACCAGCGTCAACTCGGTCTCATTCGCGGCTATCTCAGCCACGGGGCCCCCGGTCTGCCAGATGTCCTCGCAAATGACAATCGAAATGCGCTTTCCGAGGTAATCAAACGTGATGAGTTCATTGCCTGGAACGAAGTTTCGATACTCGTCGAAAACCGAGTAGTTCGGAAGGTGGTGCTTGTGGTACTGATGAGCTATTTTGCCGTCCAGTAGAACCGAGGCGCTGTTATGCGCGATTGCCCAGCCGCTCGGC
>JBILRS010000052.1:0-10973 GCA_044372535.1 Rhodoluna sp. | reverse complement strand
CTGCAAAATTGCGGGGCGGCGAAGTCCTTTGGCAAGTGATTTAACTATTTGCGCACAGGTTGCCGGCTCTGGCGCAGTCAGGTTGTAAGGGCCGGATGCGGTTGGGGTGTTGATTAGGTGAATGATCGCTGCGGCTTCGTCTTGGAGGCTGATGAAGGCCCACCACTGTTTGCCAGAGCCGAGCGGGCCACCAATGCCTAGTTTGATTAGCGGCAGTAGCTTGCCCAGTGCTCCCTTTGCTCGCGACATCACCATGGTTGTTCTTGCGAGCACCACACGGGTGTTGGCTTTCAGAGCCTCGGCTTCCCACTGCGAGGCTAGGTCAGAGAGAAACCCGGTGCCTTTGGGTGAAGACTCGTCGAGCCAGGCGTCGCCGCAGTCGCCGTAGTAGCCAGAGGCTGACCCGCTAACGAGTACGCTCGGCTTTGATTTCGCTGAGTTGATTGCGTCCACGATTGTTCTTGTGGTTTCAATACGCGACGCAACAATCTCTTGCTTGTACTTCTTCGTCCAAGGGATCTTGCCGGTCGTTGCGCCGGCGAGATTCACGACCGCATCAACCGATTCGATTAGGGCTAGGACGTTCGGCTCATCGCGTTCGAGCTTGATTGCCTCGTGGCCGGCTGCGCGAAGTTGCTTCGCCACTTCGGTGCCAACAAGACCGGTGTAGCCAGAAATTAGTACGCGCATAGTTTTTATCCAAACTCTTCGGGGTCGGGTCCGTGACGCTCATCGGTATTCAGGGTTGCAATTGATGCTAGGTCTTCTGCGTCGAGAACAAAGTCGAAAACGTCGATGTTCTCTTTGAGGCGCTCGGGGTTCGAAGTCTTTGGGATCACCAAATTGCCGAGGTCAAGGTGCCAGCGAATGATCACCTGAGTAACGGTCTTGCCGTGTTTCTTGGCAACCTCGGACAGAACCGGGTTGGCGGCGAAACGGCCTCGGTCTAGCGGTGACCATGCTTCGGTGGCGATGCCGTGCGACCGGTTGTATTCGCGCAGTGCTGACTGCTGCAGGCCCGGGTGCAATTCGATTTGGTTGAGTGCTGGCACGACCGTGGAGGTCGAGAGCAAGGTGTCCATGTGGTTTGGGTTGAAGTTGCTGACACCGATTCCCTTGACCTTGCCACCTTCGAGAGCCTTCTCCAAGGCCTGCCAGGTTTCTCCGATTAAGTTCTGCTTCGGGCAAGGCCAGTGAATCAGTAGCATGTCGATGTAGCCAATGTTTAGGCGGGCAAGCGACTCTTCAATTGCCTCGGTAGCGTTCTCAAAGCCGTGTCGATCGTTCCAGATTTTGGTGGTTACGAAGACAGCTTCGCGGGGCAGCCCGGACTGGCGAATGCCAGCGCCGATCTCGAATTCGTTGTCGTAGAGTGCGGCGGTGTCGAAGCGTCGGTAACCAACCTCGATAGCGGCTTTCACGAGCTCCACGCCGATGTCCTGGCCAACCTTGTAGACGCCGAGGCCGAGCTGAGGCAGCAACTGCCCGTTGTTCAGTGTTACTACTGGGTTCAGCTCAGGTGTTGAGTTCATGAACTAACTAACCCAAGGGCCGATGACTGGATTCCACTGTGTGATGACTCTTTCGCCTATGAAACCAGCGATGTCGAACGGGTCATTGTCGAGCAGGGCACTTAGTTCTTCGGCACTGTTTGCCTTGAAGATAAGCAACGCTCCCGGGTTGTCGACCATTGGCCCACTGGCCAGAAGCACACCCTGCTCGTACTGGCCGGTCAACCAGGCCCTGTGAATCGGGCGTAGCTCAGCGAGAGAGGATTCGTCGGCGCTGTAGAAGTAGTTCACGGCATAGGTGTTCAATGGTCAGCCTTGTTGGTCGATGGTGGGGTTGGGGTGAAGGGCAGTGAAACGAGGGCGACGGTCAAGCCGAGAACACCTGCGGCTACAGCGACTCCAAACGCGGCCACAGGATCGATGGTGTCGATTGCAATGCCGGCAATCGCGGCAGCCGACGAAAAGCCGATCAGTTGACCGGTCGAGATCCAGCCGTAGGCCTCCACGCTCTCACTCGGTGAGAGTTTGATGGCAATGATGCTGCCCAGGGTGGCGAAGATTGGCGCGATGCCTAACCCAGCGATGAACCAGCAGAGGGCAACCCAGATCGGTTCGTGCGGAGCGATGAAAATAAGCGAGTAGCCAGTGGTCGTAAGGGC
Source organism: Rhodoluna sp. (assembly GCA_044372535.1). Lineage (GTDB taxonomy): Bacteria > Actinomycetota > Actinomycetes > Actinomycetales > Microbacteriaceae > Rhodoluna. The sequence goes on along the minus strand of JBILRS010000052.1, from coordinate 8,803 downwards.
AAAAAACTTGGTTAGTGCGTACTTGGTCTTGGCGCGGTGGCCAAACAGGAATCCACCCACGAGCCCGCCTGCCGAAAGCGCGGCGAGAACCCAGCCAGACACGTTTCGATCGGTGATTACGGCCACAGTGCCTACCTCAGCACCAGCGAACGAGCCGACCAGTAGAAGCCCCATGGCGACATTGCTGAGCACAATGCGACTCTTCAGGATTCCACCCATCCGGCGCTTTGAGGCTTCAATCTTTGCGTTTCGGACTTCGCGGTTAGCGGCGAAGGTGTAGCAGCCGAGGATCTGGATTCCAGCCATCACAAAAAGAGCCATCGGAGTGCCGGCGTTCGCTGCAATTAGGGTTGCCACGATTGGACCGACGATCCAAATGATTTCTTGGAGGTTGGCATCAAGAGCAAACAGGTGGTTGGTCTGCTCTTTAGAAATCAGGCTCGGGTAAATCGGGCGAACAATCTGCTGGATTGGCGGTGAAGTTAGGCCGATGACGAACCCAAGAAAGATCAGAAGCGCTGTCGAGCTGCCGTCACTTAGACCCATAAAGACCATCGCGATTGCGCCGATGGTTGAAGAGGTGAAAACGATTGGTCGGATTCCTAGATGCGGGATCAGGCGAGCAAGCAGTGGCCCGGAAATTGCGGCACCGAGGGTTTCGGCACCGAGCGTGATGCCCGCGATTGCGTAGGAGCCGGTGATCTCTTGCACGTGGAGCACAAAGGCGAGGCTCAGCATGCCGAATGCCCAGCGAGCGGCTAGTTGCGAAAGGAGGATGCGGACGACGCCGGGACGTTTAAGTACCGCGGTGTATGAGCCCATTAGGGTACTAGCCTAAATCCAAGAAGGCAGCCACATGTGCGCGAGCCAGAACCAGTAGGGGATTTCGGTTCCCCACCATATGGGCACGAAGAAAATCGAGACCGCAACGCAGACCCAAACGAAGACCCAAATCCATCGCTTCACTCGCTCCGGTTTATCGGAAAGCTCCACGGTTCGCTTCAAGAGCAGAGCGATGGCGAGCAAGACCCAAACCTCGAATGCGATTGTGTAGAACCAGAAAACGGTTCGCTCACTGAAAAACAACCACGGGACGAAGCCGCCGGCGAGGCCGATAAGAACTAGCGCGGAGGTGCGATCGCGTTTGGTCACCCAGCCCAGGAACGTTGCGATAACAGCAACCGCGCCAGCCCACCAGATGAGCGGGTTTCCTATCGCGGTTATGGCGGTAGAGCAACCGTTGCCGCAGCTTTCGTAGAAGAACGAGGTGGGTCGAACCATGAAGAGCCAGGTGAACGGGCTTGCTTCGTAGGGGTGGCTGCTGGTGAGGTTGACGTGAAAGTTGTACGCGTTGACATGGTATTTCCATAGCGCAATGAAAGGGTTTGAGTCGGCGTCTTTTCCGTAGCCGCCATCGCTGAAGAACCAGCCGGACCAACTGGCTAAGTAAGTAAAGAGCGTCAGGGGAATGGTGATGAAGAAGGTCGTCACTGCCTTGTGGATGGTGTCCCAGACGTGCCTGGTCTTGATGGCGTAGCGCCCAACCACATAGAGGCAGAAGGCCGCCAAAAAGTAGACCCCAGACCACTTCACAGCCGTTGCGGCACCTAATGCCACTGCCATAGCCATCAGCCATGGGCGCCTCCAGAACGAGTCGTTGTGCCGTTCGTGGTCGCGAAGAAGGAAGTAGAAGCCTAGGAGAGCGAAGAATGCAAGGATCGTGTCGAGCAGGCCGGTGCGAGCCATCACAATCGCCGCGCCATCCATTGCGAAGAGTCCTGCTACAAAAAGCCCCCAGCGGCTGGAGTCGAGCACGCGACGAGCCACCGCGTAGGTGAGGTAAATCATGGCGATGCCGATTACCGCGACAGAGATTCGCCAACCGAAAGAGTTCTCGGCACCAAAAATGCGCATGCCAATTGCAATGATCCACTTACCGAGGGGTGGGTGAACCACGTATGAGGGAGTGTCGAGAAAGCCATCGACGTCGCCGCTCTCGAAGGCTTTGTTTGGGTTAGCCGGCCAGGCTAACTCGTGACCCACTTCGCTCAGTGTCCAGGCATCTTTCACGTAATAGGTCTCGTCGAAGACCAACTTGTGCGGGTAGCCGAGGTTCCAGAGGCGCAAAATCGCGCCGGCCGCGAGAATGACCCAAATGCCAAACCTGTCTAGGAACTTCACGGGTCAAGCCTAGTTTGCGAGAATAGAGCGTGATCATCCTTGCGGCAACACCCATCGGCAACCTTCAGGACGCCAGCCCACGCCTCATCGAGGCGCTGACGACCTTGCCGTACATCGCCGCCGAAGACACCCGCACTCTGCTGAACCTGGTTCACGGCCTAGGTGTTCGCCATGAGGCCAAGCTGTTTAGCCTGCACGAGCACAACGAGGCCGAGCGCTTGGTTCAGTTGGTCGAGCTCGCCAAAACCTCGGACGTGTTGGTTGTGAGCGACGCCGGAATGCCAACCGTTAGCGACCCGGGCTTCCTGCTCGTCAGGGCAGCGGTTGCGGCCGGTGTTGAAGTCACTATTATTCCAGGACCATCGGCGGTGCTCTCTGCGCTCGCCGTTTCTGGTCTGCCGACCGACCGTTTCACCTTCGAAGGCTTTTTGCCGCGCAAGGCCGGCGACCGTCGCAAAGCATTCCAAGCGCTCGCCGAAGAGCAACGCACGATGGTGTTTTTCGAATCACCGCATCGAATCAAAGAAGCCCTCGAAGATGCGTCCTCGGTGTTTGGCGCCGACCGACTAGCCACGGTCAGTCGTGAGCTGACCAAGAAGTTTGAACACACCGAGCGAGCCTCGCTCGCCGAACTGGTTGAGTGGGCGAAGACCGACCCTAAGGGTGAAATGGTTATCTGCATTGCCGGCGCAATTCCAACGGTGAGAACCATCGAGTCTCTGGTTGATGATGTCCTTGCCGACAAAACCAACGGTCTCAAGCAGGCTGTCGCGATTGTTGCCGAAGCTCACGGCGTTTCGAAGAGCGCGCTCTACCAAGCGGCTCTCGAGGCCAGAGCGTTAAGATAGGTCTTATGCCAACCTCGCCAAACGGTACGTCGTTCTATGCCACGACCCCGATCTTTTATGTGAACGATGCTCCGCACATCGGTCACGCCTACACCGAGGTTGCTGCTGACGTTTTGACCCGCTGGCACCGTCAGCGTGGCGAGCACGCCTTCTTGCTCACCGGCACCGACGAGCACGGCGAAAAGATCCTGCGTACGGCGGTTGCCAATAAGTCCGAGCCGCAGGACTGGGCCGACAAGCTGGTGCGCGACTCTTGGCTACCACTGCTCGAAACCATCGACATCGACAACCAGGACTTCATTCGAACCACCGAGCCACGCCACGAGAAGAACGTGCAGAAGTTTCTTCAGCACCTTTACGACACCGGCTTCATCTACCGCGGCTCCTACGAAGGCAACTACTGCGTTGGTTGCGAGGAGTACAAGACCGAGGCCGACCTGATCGATGGCGAAGGTGCTTTTGAAGGCGAGTCGGTTTGCGCGATTCACACCCGCCCGGTCGAGAAGCTCGAAGAGACCAACTACTTCTTCAAGTTGAGCGAGTTCGAAGACCGACTACTTGCCCTTTACAACGACAACCCCACCTTCATTCAGCCAGAGTCAGCTCGCAATGAAGTGGTTTCGTTCGTTCGTCGAGGACTCGAAGACCTTTCAATCTCGCGCTCGAAAGAAAAATTCGACTGGGGAATCGATATTCCCTGGGACGACTCGCACATCACCTACGTCTGGTTCGATGCGCTGCTCAACTACATCACGGCGATTGGCTACGGTGAAGACCAGGCCAAGTTCGATTCCCTCTGGCCAGCATCGGTTCAGGTAGTCGGTAAAGACATCCTGCGCTTCCACGCTGTAATTTGGCCTGCCATGCTCATGGCCGCTGGTCTAGAAACTCCTAAGCAGGTATTCGGTCACGGTTGGTTGCTCGTCGGCGGCGAGAAGATGTCCAAGTCAAAGTTGACCGGTATTGCGCCTGAGCAGATCACCGACACTTTCGGCTCGGACGCGTTCCGCTACTACTTCATGAAGGCCATCGCGTTCGGCCAAGACGGCTCGTTCTCGTGGGAGGACCTCTCGGCCCGCTACCAATCAGAGCTTGCCAACGGCTTTGGCAACCTAGCCTCGCGCTCGATCGCAATGGTGAACCGCTACTTTGAGGGGGTCGTCCCGGCGCCTGGCGAATATACAGCGGCAGATCTTCAAGTTCAGGCTGTTGCAGCCAAGGCGGTCTCCGACGCCGAAGCGGCCATCGAAAAGATTGCCATTCACGATGCAATCGGTTCGGTCTGGACTTTGGTGGATGAGCTGAACAACTACATCACCGTTCAAGAACCGTGGGTTCTGGCGAAAGAAGAAGCAAACCGTGAGCGGCTCGCGACCGTGCTTTACACGACCATCGACGGACTTCGCTCACTGGCGATCTTGCTTGCGCCGGTGATGCCAAAGGCGACCACGAAGCTAGCTGGTTCGCTCGGCATCGACCCCGCGTCGACTATCGCTAGCGCTGGGGTTTGGGGTGGCATCACGGCTGGCACCAAACTTGGCGAACTTGAAGCGTTGTTCCCGCGCATCGAATCAGACGCCGAAGGTCAATAGCTTGAGCGAGCACATTCGTGCGCGAAACGCAGGCGAAGGCACGAGAGACCTGCGTTACCCTCCACTACCCGAGCCTCTTGAGGTTGGCACCTACGACAACCACACCCATCTAGACATCGAAGATGGCGAAGAGCCGCTGAGTGTTGCTGAACAACTCGACAGGGCCAATCAGGCAGGAATTCTCGGGGTTGTGCAGGTCGGAGTCACCCTCGAATCTTCGAAGTGGTCTGCCACGCTCGCTGCCAAAGATGACCGCGTTTTGGCCGCAGTCGCTCTTCACCCGAACGAGGCGCCACTTTACGAAACCAGGGCCTCGCTTGATTTGGCTATCGCTGAAATTGCCGAACTCGCGACTCAACCGCGCGTCCGAGCGATTGGTGAAACCGGGCTGGACTTCTTCAGGACCACCGGCGATGAAGCTATGGCCCAGCAGTTGTATTCGTTTGAAGAGCACATTCGAATTGCCAAAGAGAACGACATCGCCCTGATGATTCACGACCGGGACGCTCATGCCGAGGTCGTTGAAACTTTGAAGCGAGTCGGGGCACCAGGCCGAGTGGTCTTTCACTGCTACTCGGGCGATGTCGACCTTGCCGAGATTTGCAACGAAAACGGCTGGTACATGTCTTTTGCAGGCAACATCACGATCAAACGCAACCAGCACCTTCGCGACTCACTCGCGATTGCCCGAAAAGAACTTGTCTTGGTTGAGACCGATGCTCCGTTCTTGACCCCGGAGCCATTTCGCGGTCGCCCAAACGCGAGTTACCTGGTGCCGATCACCGTTCGCAAGATTGCCGAGATCAGAGGCGTTGCAGCCAACGAAATGGCAGCGCAGTTGACCGCCAACACCGAAGCGGTTTACGGGGTTTGGAATGGTTGAGTTACTCGGCGGAGCTGACGTTCGAGAGCTAGCCGCGCGGCTAGATGTTGTGCCAACCAAAAAGCTCGGCCAAAACTTCGTCACCGACCCAAACACCATTCGCAGGATCGTTGCCGCCGCCAAGTTGAACGGTGACGAGACCGTGGTCGAAATCGGCCCGGGCCTCGGATCGCTAACCCTTGGGTTGCTTGAGGTTGCCGCAAAAGTCATCGCCGTTGAGATCGACCCAAAAATGGCAGCCGCACTCGAAGAAACAATCGCCAAGCGGGCGGCCGGTAAAGATTTCGTTCTGGTGCACGAGGACGCACTCAGAATCACAGAGCTGCCGGCAAGTCCGGACGCACTCGTGGCAAACCTGCCATACAACATCTCGGTTCCTGTCTTGTTGCACTTTTTGGAGCGATTCGAAACGATTCAGCGCGGCCTGGTTCTGGTTCAGGCCGAGGTGGCGCATCGTCTAGCCGCAGGTCCGGGTTCGAAGGTTTACGGGGTTCCTAGCGCAAAACTAGCTTGGTACGCCGAGGCAAATTTGGCCGGGAACGTAGGGCGCAATATCTTCTGGCCGGCACCAAATGTCGACTCAGCGCTCGTCTATTTTGTGAAGCGAAAGGTTGCTCTCGGCGATGAGGCGTTGCGATTGAGAACCTTCGCGGTGATCGATTCAGCCTTCTCGCAGCGCCGAAAGACTCTTCGCCAGGCCCTCGCTGATTTTGCCGGTTCACCCGCTGAAGCCGAGCAGCTTCTGCACAAAGCCGAAGTCAACCCCACCTTGCGCGGCGAAGCGCTCAGTATTGATGACTTCGTCAAGATCGCGAGGGCTAGTGCTTAAGGTCATTCCCTCTTTTGAACTTAGCGAAGACTTTTCGGCCGATGCTGGGCAGCTCTTTCGGATTCTCAGTGACGCCGAACGTTGGCCTGAGGGTTCGATAGCACGCGTCCTAGTTGTGCGCGAGCCGGGTTACGTGCAACTGGCATTCTTGGATCGCTCACGCGCTCGAGTTGAAGTCACTTCTCTGGGCAACGGACTTTGCCAGGTGAAGATCAATCACGAGCTACTGCCCGATGCTGCAGCTGTCGAAGCTCAAAAGAAGGCTTGGCAGAACTATTTCAAGCAGTTGAGAACGCAGGTGGAGCGATGAGCGTAACCGCTAGCGCACCGGGCAAGATCAATCTCTTCTTCACCGTCGGTGCTCTCCAAGATGATGGTTTTCATGAGGTCGTCTCGGTCTATCACGCGTTGAACCTTCGTGAAATTGTCACAGTCACAGCGGCAAGCGAGTTTTCTCTAACAGTCAGTGGAATCACCGAGGGCGTGCCAACCGATGAGTCCAACCTTGCGATTAGGGCGGCGAAATTTGTTTCTCGCTCACCGCTGGCAATTCACATCGACAAGCGGGTTCCGGTCGCTGGCGGTATGGGTGGCGGCTCTGCCGACGCAGCAGCGGTTGTGGTTGCGGCGTCCAAGCTCGCTGGAGCTACCTACTCGATACCCGAGACCGTGGAGCTCGGGTCAGATGTGCCGTTTGCGATCCTCGGCGGAACAGCTCTCGGTACCGGTCGCGGAGAAGTCCTCACGCCTTTAGAGACCACTGGCGAACTGCACTGGGTCTTGGTGCCGGCAAACTACGGCCTCAGTACACCCGAGGTTTACCGAACCCTTGATCAGCTTCGACCGATTGCCGAACCGCGAGACCCGATGGCTTTGATTTCGGCCTTGCGTGAAGGGGATCCCCGAAAAATTGCGACGCTGCTGCACAACGATCTGCAGCAGGCGGCCCTGCACCTGCGCCCAGAATTACAAGAAACCATTGCTGCACTCGAGGCAGCCGGGGCACTTCGGGCAATGGTTTCGGGTTCAGGCCCAACCATCCTTGCTCTCGCCGAAAACGCCAGCGAAGCGAGCAGAATCGCTGCCGCTTGCGGCGGCATCGCCACCAGCGGACCAAGCGAAGGGGCTACCACCTAGTGGCTCACCTACTCGGGGCCGAGAGCCTCTTTCTTGATTTCCCCACAAAGCGGGTATTCGACAACCTAACCATTGGCATCAATGAGGGTGACCGAATCGGTGTCGTGGGTCGAAACGGTGACGGCAAATCCACGCTCCTGAAGCTGTTGTCCAAGCGCCTAGAACCGAACGACGGAAAAGTCACTCACCGCGGCGGCATCACAATCGGAGTTCTTGATCAGTCCGATGTGATCGATCCCGGCAAGACCATTGGCGAGGCGGTGGTTGGCGACACCCCCGAGCACGAGTGGGCTGGCGATTCGAGAATTCGCGACGTAATCGCAGGGCTGCTTAACGACCTCGACTGGAGCAAGCAGGTTGCCGAGCTCTCGGGAGGCCAACGCCGGCGCGTGGCACTAGCCGCACTACTGGTGCAGGACTTCGACGTCATCATGCTTGACGAACCGACCAACCACCTCGATGTAGAAGGTGTTGCCTGGCTGGCTCAGCACCTGAACAATCGCTGGGGCAAAAATTCCGGCGGCTTGATTGTGGTAACCCACGACCGCTGGTTCTTGGACGAGGTGTGCAACTACACCTGGGAGGTTTACGGCGGTGAAATCGAGCCATTCGAGGGAGGTTACGCGGCCTACATCTTGCAGCGGGTTGAGCGCCAGCGCAGTGCAGCGGTCACCGAGGCGAAGCGCAAGAACCTTGCCACCAAAGAGCTCGCCTGGTTGCGCCGTGGTGCACCCGCGAGAACTGCGAAGCCTAAATTCCGCATCGATGCAGCGAATGAGCTGATTGCCAACGTCCCAGAAATTCGCGACAAGGCATCACTAAACAAGCTCGCCACCGCGAGGCTCGGCAAAGACGTCATCGATGTCGAGGACCTCTATTACAAGGATCTCCTAACTGACATCACCTGGCGCCTCGGTCCGGGTGATCGAGTGGGAATCGTCGGTGTGAACGGCGCTGGCAAGACCACGCTGCTAAAACTCGTTGAGGGGCTAATTCAGCCTGATGCCGGGCGAGTCAAGCGCGGTAAGACCGTGCAAATCGCAACCCTCAGCCAAGACATTCGTGAGCTAGATGAGTTTGCGAACGAGAAGATCTTCGAACTCATCGGTCGCGAAAAGAAGTTTTTCGTCGTTGATAAAAAGGAAGTCTCGATCACTCAGCTGGTTGAGCAACTCGGCTTCACCACCGAGCAGCTGCAAACGCCGATTCGCGACCTGAGCGGTGGTCAGCGCCGGCGACTCCAGTTCTTGCGCCTGCTGTTTGGCGAACCAAACGTTCTGATTCTCGACGAACCCACAAATGATCTAGACACCGACATCCTGGCCGCGATGGA
>JBILRS010000051.1:0-10993 GCA_044372535.1 Rhodoluna sp. | reverse complement strand
ATCGCGCTTGGTCAGGGACGCATCGCTGACATGTCTGAAAAGTTCGGCTTTGGTCGCACAATCAAGACTCCGCTCGTCGCAACGCCGAGTGTTTACCCAACCGGCCTCGACGACGCACAGACGGCTCTGACCGCGTTTGGGCAGTACGACGTTCGTGTCACACCGCTTCAGATCGCCATGGTTTCTGCGGCCATTGCAAACGGGGGCAAGCTAATGCAGCCGAACCTGATTCGCCAGGTGCTCTCGTCGAACCTCGCGCAGTTGGCGCAAACGAAGCCATCGGTGTTTTCAAACCCAATCAGTAGCACCACGGCAGCCAAGTTGACCAAAATGATGGTGGCTGCCGTCGAAAGCGGCGTGAGCGGCAACGGCAAGATTTCTGGCGTCAGTGTGGCCGGCAAGACAGGTACAGCTCAGAATGGCGAAGACGAGCCATACACCCTCTGGTTCACCGGCTTTGCTCCTTCGAAGAACCCAAAGGTCGCGGTGGCGGTTGTCGTCGCCGATGGCGGAGGTCAGGGCCAAAGCGGTAGAGGCAACACCCTCGCCGCCCCAATCGCTCGCAAGGTTATGCAGGCGGTGTTGGGCCGATGAAGCCAGAAGTAGACAACCTTTACGGCGGCCGCTACCGTTTGGTCAAGCGCATCGCCATCGGCGGAATGGGTGAGGTCTGGGAAGCCAAGGACGACGTCATTTTGCGCAGCGTCGCAATCAAGATTCTGAAACCCGAGTACATGGGCGACCCCGGATTTCTCGAGCGGTTCAGAACCGAGGCGAGGCTTGCCGCGAAGGTGAGCCACGAGGGCATTGCAGATGTCTACGACTACGGCGAAGATTCCGGCAACGCGTACCTAGTCATGGAGCTCGTGCCAGGCGAATCTTTGGCAACGATTCTCGACCGAGAGAAGTCCCTGGCCCCAAACCGGGTGCTTGACATCGTCTCGCAAACGGCGCGAGCGCTGCACGAGGCTCACATGGCAGGGCTCGTCCATCGAGACATCAAGCCCGGAAACCTATTGATCACACCGAACGGCGAGGTGAAGATCACCGACTTCGGCATCGCCCGAGTCGCCGACCAGGTCTCGCTCACCGCTACAGGCCAAGTCATGGGCACCGTGCAGTACCTAGCCCCGGAGCAGGCGACTGGTAAGCCGGCTACCCCGTCGACCGATGTCTATTCGCTCGGAGTCGTGGCCTACGAAGCGATCAGTGGCAAGCGGCCGTTCAGTGGCGAAACTCAGATGGCGATTGCGCTAGCGCAGATAAATGAGCCGCCGCCGGCACTGGCCGAGGCGATCGACGAGTCGATTAGAAACCTGATCTTCGACTGCCTTCAGAAGCGACCGGCTGAGCGTGTTGCAAGTGCTTTTGACCTTGCCCAAAGGGCAGACGAGCTGCTTGGCAAGCCAGCCAAGGGTCGGTCGAACACGCGTGTGATACCCGTCTTGCCAGAAGAGGTCACCGAAACCACACTCATCGATGTGAATGAGGAATCGAAGCCGGCTCTGGTTTGGCCTTGGATCGCTCTGATCGTTGCTCTAATCATCACGGCAACCGTTTTGATTTTTGCCCTGGTAACTAAGACCGCCCCAGCCCCTTCGCCAACGCCAACCGTAACTGTCTCTCCTTCGCCAACTCCGACAGCGACCGCTACCGCGACGCCCACCACGCCAAGTGACGTTGTTGTTCTATCGAGCGAGGTCCTTGGGCTCAACAAGGACGAAGTCTTTGTCGCTCTCACGGCCAAGGGCTTGCTGGTGAACCTCGTTGAAGGAACCGCTTTGCAGACCGGTGACCCGAAAATCAACACAATCTACGAGGCGCTGCCGCTAGGAACAATGCCGAGCGGGTCAACGATCAACCTCACTTTTTACACCGAGACCGCACCGCCCGTCGAGCCGGTTGGCTAGTTGCGGGTTTTACAATTGAAACAAGAGATGGAGCAGAGTTTTGTCTGAAAACCAGCGCGTGATTGCCGGTCGCTACACACTAGGTAGCCTGATCGGTCGCGGAGGAATGGCCGACGTCTACGAAGGCACCGACACGATCCTCGGTCGCAAGGTTGCAATCAAACTGCTCAAGGCTGACCTCGCTGCAGACCCAACCTACGAATCTCGGTTCCGCGAAGAGGCCCAGGCTTCGGCGCGCATGGCTCATCCGACAATCGTTCGCGTCTACGACACCGGCGAAGAGTCGAGTGTCGATGCCAATGGCACCGAGCGTCGCACCCCTTACATCGTGATGGAGTACGTTCGCGGCACTCTGCTTCGTGACCTTCTGCATGAGCGCAAGCTCGGCACTCCGGAGGCGATCGGTTACACCGAGGGAATCCTGACGGCTCTCGAGTTCTCGCACAAGGCTGGCATCATTCACCGCGACATCAAGTCGGCGAACGTAATGATCACCGACACCGGCTTGGTGAAGGTCATGGACTTCGGAATTGCTCGTGCAATCAGCGACGGCTCGGCAACACAGGCACACACCACCGGAATCGTGGGCACTGCGCAATACTTCTCACCCGAGCAGGCAAGAGGCGAATCAGTTGACGCCCGAACCGACCTCTACTCAACCGGCGTCCTGCTCTACGAAATGCTCGCCGGACGCCCGCCATTCACCGGTGAGACGGCTGTTTCCGTGGCCTACCAGCACGTCAGTGAAGCGGTGACTCCACCATCTGCTCACAACCCGAACCTCTCAGCCGCGCTCGATGAAGTTGTTTTGCGTGCCCTCGCTAAAGATCGAAACGAGCGTTTTCAGAGCGCAGAGGAGTTTCGCGAGCACCTGCTTGCCGCAAGTATTTCGACCGCAACAGCCCCAACACCGGTAGTCGAGGCACCACCTGCCGAACTAACCTTCGAAGAGCTCTTGGGTGCGGACTTCCTAAACCCGCCGGTAGACGAAATTGAGCCTCCGACTGTCGCAGAGCCTGTGGTTGAGACTCCCCTCGCGGCGCCGACCGAAGCTTTCACGCCGACCACCGACACCAACCCGTTCGCAACAATCGGTGTCGAGTTTGAACCGATCGCGGAGGGCGAGGAGTTCACCCCTGTTCGTTCAAAATCGGCCAACCAGAAGCCGTCCCCGGGTCTGCTCTGGGGTATCGGCTCGGGCGTCTCAGTCGTTCTAGTAGGCCTATTGGTCTGGGTTTTCGCCTTTGGTGGCGGTGGCCTAATCAACTTCAACCCAAGCCAGGGAGGCAAGTCTGTCGCCGATGTGGTTGGCATGACCTACGCAGACGCGACGGCAGCTCTCGCCGAACAGAATCTTGTAGTTTCTGAAAAGTTTGAAATGAGCGAAACCGTCGAGGCAAACCTGGTTCTTCGCACCGACCCGCCGGCAGGAACCCAGGTCGCTGAGGGAACCATGATTGTTCTCTACGTCTCTTCGGGCAAGACCCAGATTGTCGTGCCGAACCTCGCCGGAATGACCGAAGCTGAGGCACAGGTCGCCCTGCAGGTCGCCAAGTTGAGCCTCGGGTCGATCACAGAGGGCACGAGCCCAAGTGTTTTGAAGGGTCAAGTGATTTCGACCGACCCGATTGCCGGTGTCACTGTTGCACAGGGTTCGGTTGTGAACCTCTTGATCTCGAATGGTCAGGTAATGGTTCCAGACGTGACCGGTCTCGGCCTGAGTGAAGCCACGCGCCAACTGAGCGGCCCGGACGTTGGCCTGATTGTCGAGAAGTCATCGCTTGAGCCATGCCTGAATGACGCGGCCCCGCTAGGTGTAATCGTGCGTCAGCAGTCGGTGCCAGCAGGTTTGATTGAAGCGGGATCGATAATCACAATCTACGTGGATTGCAACCAGTAACTAAAGGTTGACCAGTGGGCTAAGGCCCTTTGCCCGCTCGGCGGCACCTTTGAGGCCGATAGATTCGAGCCAGTTGCCAAGCATTTGGTAGCCGCCCTGGGTGAGCACGCTTTCTGGGTGAAACTGCACACCGTAAATTCTCTTGGACACATGCTGCAGACCCATGATTACCCCCCCGGAAGTGCGGCTGGTGACGATCAGATCGTCTGGCACAGTCGAGTTCACCACGGCGAGTGAGTGATAGCGGGTTGCAGTGAAGGGTTGCGGCACGTTTTCGTAAATCAGGCTCGAGTCGTGCTCTACCAGTGAAGTCTTGCCGTGCATGAGCTCCTCTGCCTGAGCAACGGTCGCCCCGAGAGCTTCGGCAATTGCTTGATGCCCTAGGCAAACCCCAAACACCGGTACATCGTTTTCGAGTGCGTATTTGACCGTTGCGATCGAGAGACCTGCCTCGGCTGGTGTGCCTGGCCCGGGGGAGATCAAAACCGCATCAAAACGTGAAATTAGATCGCCAAGTTCGGCCTCGCTGACAACGTCGTTGCGCAACACCTCGGTTTCGGCCCCGAGCTGCTGCAGGTAACCGTTGAGTGTGTAAACGAACGAGTCGTAGTTGTCGAGTACAAGAACCTTTGTCATCAGGAGTTAAGCCTAACTTGGTTTAGAATTGCCGCATGTCTGAAAAAAGTACCCGCAAGCCAAAGCCAGCCAAACCAGCAAAGGTTGTTAGCGAAAAGGCCAGCAAAGCGAACCGCGATGACCTGCCTAACCCAGTGTGGTTCAAGCCGATCATGTTCGGCTTCTTTCTGCTGGGTCTGTTCTGGATGGTCACCTACTACGTGACTCAGGGTGCCTTGCCACTGGGTTCTGCGCTTCCGGAGTTCAACCTGAAAGACGCCAACATTCTGATTGGCTTCGGTCTGGTCATGGTTGGCTTCGCAATGACCACCCGCTGGAGATAACTCGACTACCAGCCGATAACCGGCAGGAGCGATGCTCCAAAAACGGTGAGGGCCAAAAGCCCCGCAATGATTCCACCCACATAAAGTTTCTGCTTTTTCGCGTCCTTAGCAGCCCGGGTGTTCGCGAACGCGAGAGCGACTAGGCCACCGGCCACAAGCCCGCCCACGTGCGCCTGCCACGAAATGTTGAAGCCGGGCACGAAGCCGATCACGAGGTTTATGGCGATGATTGCCGTCATCTGCCCGCTGCGTTGACCGAGGCTTCGAAGAATTACAAAGTACGCACCCATCAGGCCGAAGACTCCGCCAGAGGCCCCGAGAACCATCGTGATTGGGTTTTCAAGCAGCAGCACAGCGACCGAGCCGCCAAAGATTGCCACTAGGTAGAGGGTTATAAACCTGAGCTTGCCCAGCAGTGGCTCGAGCACGCTACCGAAGATGTAGAGCGAATACATGTTCAAGGCGATGTGCATAAACGAGTTCTCGCTGTGCAAAAAGCCTGAGGTAACCATTCGCCACGGTTCGCTCTTGGTAAGTAGCGGCGCGTAAACCAACGAGTTCGTCAGAGCACCGTTAGTTACCCATTGGCCAGCGTAGACCAGCACTGTGAGAACGATGAGGCCAACGGTAACCGTCGCCCTCGAATCATTTTTGATGCGCGTGGCAACCGGCACCCGGCCGTCCTCAGGGCAGAGAACTCCGACTGCGTTGGGTAGCTGGCACTCGTGGCAGATGTATCTGTCGCAGCGCTGGCAGCTAACCCCGGTTTCGCGGTCGGGGTGCCGGTAGCAACGCATTAAACGGTTTCGACGGTTACTGACTCGATCACAACGTCGGCGTGCGGCTTGTCGTTGTGGTCGGTGTCAACCTTGGCGATTGCGTCAACAACCTTCTTTGACTCGTCGTCTGCGACCTCACCGAAGATGGTGTGCTTGCCCCAGAGGAACTCGGTTGGGACTACGGTGATGAAGAACTGCGAGCCGTTGGTGCCCGAGCCGTCGAACTTCTTGCCCGCGTTAGCCATTGCCAACTTGTATGGGCCGTCGTAGTGAAGGTCGTCGTGTGGCTCGTCGTTGAAGTCGTAGCCTGGTCCGCCGCGGCCGGTGCCGGTTGGGTCGCCGCCCTGGATCATGAATCCGTCGATGATGCGGTGAAAGATGACGCCGTCGTAGAACGGCTTGCCAGTCTTGGTGCCGCCGGCAAGATCAATGAAGTTCTGGACCGTGACGGGGGCGTGCTTGCCGAAAAGGTTGATTCGGATTGCGCCGTGGTTGGTGTGCAGGGTTGCGATAGCTGTAGTCGTACTCATGCTTTCAATTCTCTCACGCGGAGCCGCTAAAGGGGCAGTCGGGCGGTCAAAGTGGTCAATCGGCCGGATCGGTCAAGCGACCAAGAGGTTGTGATGTCATCCAGCATTCTGCTGCCGATGCCCTTCTTCCAACCCTTTCGAGGCGCTGAGCCGTCGTTCTGGATTTCGAGGTCAATGAAGTCGTCCCTGTCGCGAGTTATCTTGGCCACGACACCGTTTGCGCCGCCGTGACGCACCGCGTTGCCAATTGCTTCTTTCAGGATCTCGTTAACGCAGTATGCGCTGCCCTGGTTGGTGGCTAGTGCCCTCGATGCGCGCAGGTCAATTTCTAACCCGATAGCGCAAACGCCAGCCCACGCCTCTTTAAGTTCGGCAGTCGCCTTCTCGAAGTCGATCTCCTCAGCCGGAAGCGAGCTGAGTGCCTTCTCGGCACGCTCTAGGTCAGCCATCACAAGGCTGACCTGGTAGGGGTCGCTCTCAGAGAAAGTCTGCAGCCGCGTTAGAGCTGCGGTCAGGGCACTCTGCACGGTTCCGTGGAGCATGAATAGCCAACGCCTCTTGAAGACCCACAGTTTTTGCTCAAAAATCGTGATTTCCTTTTCAAGCAGCACGTTCTCCTGCTTGATCATCGCCTCGAGCTTCGCTCTTTCAAAGTCCAAAACGGTTAGCGGGTTGAGCACTGTGCCCGTCATGATGAAGAATGCCCAAGCAATCAATGGGACTGTCACGCTTTGATATTTATCAAAGGGCAGCTCCCCGCCAAGTAGAAACAGGCTCGGCACCGGCGCAAGCACTACAACCAAGGTTAGGAGCGCATAGCTCACGACTCGGTGAGTCTCGCGCTTGGGTAGCGCAAAACGAAGCAGAAACACCATCGCACCGAACATCAGGGTTGCGAGTATCCCGAAGAGTAAGCCAAGAGGTCCCTGGAAAAAAAGCACCATTACCGCGACCGAGGGCAGGGTGTAGGCCATGTACATGTAGGGGCGCAAGACATCACGTGCCACGAAATACTTTGGCGACGCCACACGCAACTTCGTCGCCGAGTCACTCCCGAGAATCGTGAAGCTGCCCTTGGAGGTTTTGGCAATGTCGTTCATCAACGGGCGAACCTTGTTCTTCACCGTCGACCCCAACTCTCTAATCACTTCGGCCGTTTTGGTGTCGTCTCCTAGTAGCTCTGAGATTTGGCGAAGCTTCGGTATCACTGCATCCCGAGACTTCTGCTGCAACCTCTCGAACTCGTCATTGAGAACCAATTGAAGATTTTCTCTCGACCCCAGGAGTTCGTTCTGAATCTTGGTTAGGCGTCGAAGCGTTGAGGCGTGAGCGCCCCTGGCGCCGGTGAGCGCGGCAAAAGACGAAATGAGCACTGCGCCGAGGATCATTCCACCAATGAAGCGGTAGAGGAGTCCGACGTTGGTTTCAAGCTCAAGGTAAACGGCCAAAACCGCGACCACAACGTTCTTCACTGCGACAATCAGCATCGCGGCTGAGTAGTTGAACCAGGCGAGATGCCGATCAGGAAGCCGTGGTAGCAGTGCTGTCTTGTAAACGGCTGCCAAACCAAGGGTCGCGGCCAGGGACACCACGTACGTGACCGACCAGAGCCATGAAGGATTGGCGGTCCTGAGGTAGTCCATCAAGAACGTCAGCGCGCCAAAAATTAGTGCAGCGAACCAGAAAAATTTCCACGACCAAAGCTCTCGCGAGCCCAGCCGCTCCCAGGTAATCGCAAAGCCGTTTGGGGTCTTCGTGTTGTGTTTTGGCATCCCTAAAAGTCTGCCACTTCTTGTAGTTCGTAGACTCTAGATTATGAAAAGCAGCTGGGCGGTGACTGATGGTTTCTTGGTCTGAGATTGAGGCGATCATCTCAACATTTCGCACTTGCATCCCCGTTGCTGGCTCGAAGCGGGAGTGGTGTGTGAACAAGAAGGCAATCGCCTGGGAACGCCCGCTGAGTAAGAAGGACTTGGACAGCCTCGGTGCCTTCGCCCCTAAAGGCCCGGTGATGGCCGTTCACGTGGAGAACCTGGAAGTCCGCGGCAAATGGCTCGAGCGCGGTGGAGCGTTTTTCGTCAGCAGGCACTTCGCCACCTACCCCGCGGTGCTTGTCGAGCTAGATGTCGCCGAAATCGCAGAGGTGCGCGAACTACTCGAAGAGTCCTACGCCTACCTTCTAGCGCGCTAGGACCACAACGGCCAAAGCGACGAAAATACCCGCGACTATCCGGTTCACCAGCCGCTGGTTTTCGCCCCGAGTGATCCAGCCACGGATCTGCTGAGCGAGCCCGATATAAAAAACGCTGACGAGGCCGAAACCGATGATCACAATAGCGGCGAGACCGAAAACGCTCGTCTCGCGACTCACCTGCGGAACAACTGCCAGGTAAAACATGAGTGCGGTGGGGTTGCTTGCACCGATCACGAACGACGTTGATAGACCAGGCCAGAAGCCGTCTTTCGTCTTTGCCAACTGGGTTGGCCCTGCTGTCCAAGCTTTGTAGGCTCGCCAGAAAAGAACTGCTGCGCCGATGACCTTGAGCGCAAAAAGACTTCTGGGCTGGCAGCCAAAAGTGCCGAGAGACCAAAGTACGAAACTGCCACCATGATCATCTTGGCCAGAGTGATACCTATTGAATACGGAACCGCCGCGCGCCAACCTGCCTCGAGAGTGCGTCCTAGAAGCGACATGGTGTCTATGCCGGGCGTAGCTGCAGCCGTGATGTAAATCGTGGCGAAGAGCAGATAGGCATCCATTCACCCAAGCCTAAAGATAGATTTGGGGGATGAGTAAATCTGGAGCCCTGCGATCATTCAAGCATCGCAACTTTCGGATACTCTATCCAGCCAGCGTCGTAAGCAACATCGGCACCTGGGCCCAGCGCGTAGCCCAAGACTGGCTCGTACTCGAACTCACCGGCAGCCCGGCTTTGCTCGGCATCGTCACCGGTCTCCAATTTTTGCCAACGATCTTCCTGAGCATGTGGGGTGGCGCACTAGCCGACCGTTTCAGCAAACAAAAACTGTTGATGGTTACAGCCTTCGGTGGCGGCCTGACCTCACTTTTGATGGGAATTCTTGTAGTTTCTCAAGCCATCGAAACCTGGCACGTCTTCGTCTTGGCACTGACCTTCGGCATCTTCAGCGCAATCGACGCACCAATCCGCACCTCGTTCACCTCTGAGCTTGTGGGCAAAGCCGACCTAGCCAACGCAGTGAGTCTGAACTCGGCAAACTTCAACGTTGGTCGCCTAGCTGGGCCAGCTCTGTCGGGCTTCTTGATTCTGCTGTTCGGCACCGGCTGGTCGTTTTTGATCAACGCTTTTTCATACGCCTACGTGATCTTTGCCCTCACAAAACTGCGCAGGGACGAACTCCACATCACCCAAAAACCAGACCGCGCGGCATCAATCAAGGACGGCATCAAATTCGTTCGCGAGAATCTCCAGGTTCGCCTAGTGATGATCACGGTCTTCTTCAGCGCAACGTTTGGCCTCAACTTCCAGATCTTCAACGCCATCATGGCAAAGAATGAGTTCGGTCTCGGCCCGGCCGAATTCGGTGGGGCTGGCAGCATCCTGGCAATCGGCTCCCTGACCGCAGCGATTGTCGCCACGCGTCTCGAAAACTCGCGGGTTCCCAAGCGAATCGTTGTTGGTGCAATGTTCTTCGGAGCATTGGTCGCAAGTCTTTCGTTCGCAACTAGCTACTTGCACTACCTGATTGTCTTGCCGTTCGCCGGGGCGGTCGCGCTCACCACATTCATTTTCGCGAACTCCTACATTCAGACCACCACACCCTCTCACCTCAGGGGCCGAGTTATGGGCATCTACCTGATGATCTTTATGGGTGGCACCCCGCTCGGTTCACCGATCATTGGTTGGGCAGCCGAAGCGATTGGGATCAGGCCAACGATCTTCATCTGCGGTGTTATCACCACGACCGCCGCAGTCCTGGTTTATCTGAGACTACGAAAAGCGATAGAAAGCCAGCGCCAGAGCGATGCTGAACATGACGACAGCGATAACGCTGTCGAGGATGCGCCAGAAGACCGGTTTTGACATCAGTCGCGACGCCGCCTTGGCGCCGTAACCAACGGTTGTGAACCAGAGAATGCTGGCCACCGAAGCCCCTGTAGCGAAATACCACTTATCGGCCCCGAACTGGTTACCGATGCTGCCGAGCAGAATCACGGTGTCCAAGTAAACGTGAGGGTTTAGAAACGTGAGAGCTAGAACAGTTGTAGCAACCTTCGTTCTTGACTGCTCAGCAGCCCCCGCGGCGTCGAGGCTCTCATTCTTGAACGCAGCCCGAGCCGACTTAAAACCAAACCAGCCCAGATAGACCACGCCGAACCAGCGAATCACCTCGAGTAGCCAAGGCAACGAGGTGACTAGCGCTCCCAAACCGGCAACGCCCAACCAGATCAGAGACAGATCGGCAATCGCGCAAATGGCGACCACGAGAAAAACGTGAGAACGAGTGAGGCCCTGTCTAATGACGAACGCGTTTTGCGCCCCGATCGCAATGATCAGAGAAAGCCCGGTCAGTAGACCAGGCAGAAACGCGATCAATTACTTGGCCCGCTTAGGAAACGCAAGGAACCCGATACAAACCAGCAGCGGAACAGCTGGGAACATGCCCAACGGCACAGCGATAGTGAAGCACCAGATGGTTAGCAGAAGAAGTAACCCAGTCGCCGAGTAGCCCCAAGCCTTGTGAAGCTTGCCGGCCCAAGAAAACACGGTCAGGGCCACAGCCGTCAATGCCAGGACGATGATCGCAATGAGCATGTAGGTAACGAAGAGCGCTAAAGATTCCATGTCTCCAATACTGCCAACAAAACAAAGAGTTGGCTAGAGAACTAATTCATTGTTGTATTTCTGCTACATAGTATTTATGCTATAGATAT
>JBILRS010000050.1:0-11092 GCA_044372535.1 Rhodoluna sp. | reverse complement strand
CAGTTTTGTCGGTTACGCCTGGGCAAAGACCTTTATTACCTGGCTCTAGGCGAAGGCCTCAGGCGGTGGGCAAGAGCAAACCAGGTTGCGGTCGCCGTAAACCGAATCGATTCGTCGCACGATAGGCCAGTACTTGTTCCTGTGCTGACCCGGAGCAGGGTAAACCGCTAGTTCGCGCGAATAAGGGTGGTTCCACTCCCCTGCCAGCTGCTTCGCCGTGTGCGGAGCATTGTGCAGTGGGTTATCTTCAGCGGGCCAGACACCGTTCTTGACCTGCTCGGCTTCGGCACGGATCGCGATCATCGCGTCAACGAAGCGGTCTAGCTCGTCAAGTGGCTCAGACTCGGTTGGCTCGATCATCAGTGTGCCGGCAACGGGGAATGACATGGTCGGTGCGTGGAATCCGTAGTCGACCAAGCGCTTCGCAACGTCGTCGACGGTTACTCCGGTTTCTTCGGTGAGCGGTCGAATGTCCAGGATGCATTCGTGGGCAACCAGGTCGTCCTTGCCCGTGTAGAGCACCTGATAGTGACCCTTTAGTTTGCGGGCGACATAGTTGGCCGAAAGCACGGCAGTCGAAGTTGCCTCGCTCAAACCATCGTTACCCATCATGCGGATGTAGGCCCAGGAGATTGGCAAGATGCTTGCCGAACCGTAAGGCGCTGCCGAAATTGGCCCGTAGTTAGGAAGCTCGGACTGAGCCTGAGCGTGACCCGGCAGAAACGGGGCAAGGTGGGCTCGAGCGGCTACCGGGCCAACGCCCGGGCCACCGCCACCGTGAGGGATGCAGAAAGTCTTGTGCAAGTTGAGGTGCGAGACATCGCCGCCGAACTCACCGAACTTGGCGAAACCGACCACCGCGTTGGTGTTTGCGCCATCGATGTAAACCTGACCGCCGGCTTCGTGAACTTTCGAGCAGATGTCCACGATGGCTTCTTCATAGACGCCGTGGGTCGAAGGGTAAGTAACCATGAGAGCCGAGAGTGTGGCTGCGTGCTCTTGAATCTTGGCCTCGAGATCGGCGACATCAACGTTTCCGTTTTCATCGCAGGCGACAACTACTACCTGCATGCCGGCGAGGACAGCTGAAGCTGCGTTAGTGCCGTGCGCGCTCGAAGGGATCAGACAAACGTTTCGCTGCGAGTCGCCTCTCGAAAGGTGGTAGCCGCGAATTGCCATCAGGCCGGCTAGCTCGCCCTGGCTGCCCGCGTTTGGCTGGAGGCTGATTGTGTCGTAACCGGTGACTTCGCAGAGCCAACTCGAAAGCTGCTCGATCATCGAAAGGTAACCGGCAACGTCCTCGGTTGGAGCGAATGGGTGCAGGCCGCCAAATTCGGGCCAGGTCACGGCTTCCATCTCGGTGGTTGCATTCAACTTCATGGTGCATGAACCCAGCGGAATCATTCCGCGGTCTAGTGCGTAGTCGTAGTCGGCGAGACGCTTGATGTAGCGAAGCATCGAGGTTTCGCTGTGGTGTGTGTTGAAAACCTGGTGAGTTAGGTAAGAGCTCTTGCGCCCAAAACCGCCAAGGCTCTCTGCGACTCCGGCAAGTTCGACAAACGCTGCGCCAAAAACATCAGCGATCGCATTTAGCTCAGCCTCGGTTGTGGTCTCGTCGATGCTGAGACCGATTGTTGAAGCGTCCACTTTGAGAACCGTGATGCCGTGCAAGCGTGCACGATCGAAAACCGCGGACGCGTCGACGCCAGAAACGTGGAAGGTGTCGAAGAAGGAGTGCTCACTGACCTGGAGACCGGCGCCGCGAAGAGTGGTTGCCAACGCAACGGCCTTGCGGTGAACGCTGGCTGCGATCGCACGCAAGCCATTCGGGCCGTGGTAAACCGCGTACATGCCGGCCATGACAGCCAGTAGCACCTGAGCGGTGCAGATGTTCGAGGTGGCACGCTCGCGGCGGATGTGCTGCTCGCGAGTCTGCAGGGTCAGGCGGTAAGCCGGGGCTCCCTCGACGTCAACAGAGACACCGACAAGACGGCCGGGCATCGAGCGCTCTAGGTCGGCGCGAACAGCGAGGTAACCGGCGTGTGGGCCACCAAAGCCCATCGGCACGCCAAAGCGCTGGCTGGTGCCAACAACGATATCGGCGCCGAGTTCACCCGGTGAAACAATCATGGTCAAAGCCAAGAGATCGGCTGCGGCAATCGACAGCGCACCGACATCGTGAGCTCCGTCAATAATCGGCTTGATATCGACTACGCGACCGCTGGCGCCAGGGTACTGAACGAGTGATCCGAAGTATTCGCCGGCTGGTTTCGAGGTTGCATCGAAGTAGGCGATCTTGATGTCCAACGGCTCGGCGCGATGTTCGAGAAGGGCCTTGGTCTGAGGCAGTGTGTCCCTGTCTACCAAGAAGACATTCGACTCGGCTTTTGAAGACCTGCGCGCAATCATCATCGCTTCGACGGCGGCGGTGCCTTCGTCTAGCATCGAGGCATTTGCGGTCTTCATGCCGGTGAGGTCATTGACCATGGTCTGAAAATTGAGCAGGGCTTCGAGGCGTCCCTGCGAAATCTCTGGCTGGTAAGGCGTGTAGGCGGTGTACCAGGACGGGTTCTCCAAGATGTTGCGCTTGATCACACCAGGAGTGTGGGTGCCGTAGTAACCGAGGCCAATCATCGAAGCGGTGACTCTGTTTTGGTTAGCAATCGCACGAAGTTCTTTCAACGCCTCAGCCTCGCTAATCGGGTCAGGCAGTGAGCCCGCACCCCTAAAGCGAATAACCTCTGGTACGGCGGCCGACATGAGCTGCTCTATTGAGTCATAGCCCAAGTGATCGAGCATTGTTTGCTGCTGATCGGTGGTTGGGCCGATGTGTCGGTGTTTGAAGTCCTCGTGCGATTCGAGCATCTTTTCTAGGCCTCGCCAATCAGGGACTTGTACTCGGCTTCGGTAAGTAGTTCAGGAAGGCTCGAGAAGCGGATCTTGACCAACCAGCCAGCGCCGAATGCGTCTTGGTTAACCAACTCTGGCGAGCTGACCACGGCGTCATTGATCTCGGTGACTTCACCATCGACAGGTGCGTAGAGTTCACCGACCGACTTGGTTGATTCGATTTCGCCACAGATCTTCATGTAGGTCGTGGCACTGCCGACCGCCGGCAGGTCAACGTAAACAACATCGCCGAGCTTCTCAGCTGCGTAAGCGGTGATTCCGACCGTGGCAACATCGCCGTCAATGGCTAGCCACTCGTGCTCTTTGGTGTACTTCAGTTCACTCATCTTTTTCTCCTAATTACTTACTGCGCTTATAGAACGGCAGGTTTACCACCGTGAAATCTGTTCTTGTGCCGCGAATGTCGACGCTCACTACGCTACCGACCTGAGCGTGCTCAGAAGACACGTAGGCCATTGCGATTGGGTAACCAAGTGTTGGCGATAGAGCGCCCGAGGTCACTTCACCAAGTAGCGCTTCTTCGACAAAGATCGGGTACTCGGCTCGGGCGGCTCGCTTGCCTTCGCCGGCAAGACCGACGAGCTTCTGGGCCGGGGTTTGCTCGGCGAGCGCTTCTAGAGCCTTTCGCCCGACAAAGTCTTCATCGCGATCGAGTCGCACCACTCTGGCAAAGCCCGCCTCGAACGGGTTGGTGTCGAGCCCGAGCTCGTGACCGTAAAGCGGCATGCCTGCCTCTAGGCGCAGGGTGTCTCGGCAAGCCAGGCCGGCCGCCACTAGACCCTTAGGTTCGCCGGCTGAAAGAATCGCGTTCCAAATCTCGGCGCTGTGCTCGGCTCTCACCAGAACCTCGAAGCCATCTTCACCCGTATAGCCGGTGCGTGCGAAGAAGACGTCTACATCTGCTAGTCGCCCCGCATCTATCGAGTAGTACTTCAGCGCGCCGAGGTCGGTCGTGGTGAGGGTCTGCAGAATCTCGACCGCTCGGGGCCCTTGAATTGCTAGCAAACCGAAGTTGTCGCTCTCGTCACGCAACTCAGCGTCGAACCCGGCGACACGTTCGCGCAGTGCCGCGGCAACGTTGTCACGGTTACCCGCGTTGGCAATCACCAAAAAGTTATTCGCGGCTAGACGGTAAACGATCAGATCGTCGATTATTCCGCCGTTTTCAGCGCAGATAAGAGAGTATTTCGCTCTTCCGTCGCCAATTTCGGACGCCCGCCCAACGAGTGCGTAATTCAGGAAGTCGGCTGCCCCCGCACCCGACACGAAGAACTCGGCCATGTGACTGATGTCGAACAGCCCGGCGTCGTTGCGAACGGCGTGGTGTTCAACGAGGTCAGATGTGTACCGGACAGGCATCTCCCAGCCGCCGAAGTCGGTGAACTGCGCGCCGAGCTTGGCGTGTTCTGCGTAGAGTGCTGTCTTGCGAGTCACGGAGTTCTCCAAATCTGGTTGGCGTTGTGCCAACCGAGAACTCCCCCTCTGTCGCTGTGCCTGAGAGCTTCACCGCTTTCGCGGTTTTCACCTTGGGCGAGGTCTCGAGACCTTCTTTTCAGAGTTGCCTATTCGCTGCGGTTTGATCACCTGAGAGATTCTGGGGAGGATTGCTCCTTCGGTGCAGTACTGAAACTGCTCTCCCGCAACGTTTTATTACGGCTATCAAGTTATTACCTAAACAATAGCAACCTGCGAGCAAAGTCCCTGCTAATCTGACAGGACAACGCAAGTTGTTCTTTCACCAACCACTCAGGGGAAGCCGGTGCAAACCCGGCGCTGACCCGCAACCGTAAATGCCCTCGGGCATGAGTCGGAATGCCTGATTGGAAAGTAGAAGACTCCAATAAATAACCGTCGAGGTCTACGGTCGGAGTCGAGTGGGCTCACGCCTACCGCCTTCGCAACCCAGATCGCGCTTACGCGAAAGGGTCTCTCATGAGAACCAAATCTGGATTGCTTATCGCAATCGCCCTAGTCACCAGCCTTGCGCTGTCTGGCTGCGCACCAAAAGAAACAGTCGAACCGGCTACCGCCAACTTCTTGGCTGGCAAGTTCGTAACCACCGACGCTGGCACCTACCTTGAGGGCTTCACGCCCGGCAAGCCTGATGTCGGCTTCACCCTAGAAGCAATCGCTCAACTCTCCGAAGCGCCGAGCATCGACTTGACCGCCGCAAAAGAGTGGGGACTCAAAACAACTGAACTTGTTTCGAACGAAGACGGAACTTACAACCTGGGCCTCGCAGCCAAGTGGCTGTACGTTTCAACTCTGGTTGATTTCGACAATGCCAAGCTTCGCGATGAAGTGACGGCAGAGCTAACCAGCTACTGGAAGCCGAGCGGCGACCCAACGGTGGTGGCCAACACCTTTGATACCGCCTGGCAAGCACTTGCGCTCAAGGCAGTAGGCAAGGGCGTCGAAGCTGCCCGCGCTGCCGAGTCGCTATCGTTTAGCCGCCGATCAGACAACGGCTGGGGTGCTGACACCACAAGCGCAACCATTGCAAGCTCAACCGACGCCACCGCTATTGCACTGATGGCATTCATCGCCACAGACAACCAGCCGGCCGCAGATGTCGCCAAAGCGTGGTTGCAGGCAAACATGGTCACCGATCACTTCGAAGCCTGGGGTGACGTTGACGTGAATGGCACCGCATACGCAACCATGGCCCTGCAGGCTGCCGGCGAAGATGTAACCAAGCTGAAGGCATGGCTAAAGAGCAAAGTCGTTGCCGACGGCGGGTTCGAGACTCCATGGTCGGGCGGCAAGGGTGACACCTTTGCAACCGCACAGGCCTACCTTCCGCTAATCGGTCTCAACTACGTAGATCTAGCCAAGTAGTTATGCGTCTTTCGTTGCGGGTCGTGCTGATCGGGTTGATTGCCTTCGTGGCAATCGGCGCGTTAGTCAGCACGCCTGCGGCGATTGAGAAAACCAAAGTGGACTTCGAAGCTGGCTGGTGCGAAACAAAGGGCGTGTCACTGACCATCGAGGCTGCGACGGTTGACACCCGCTGCGCTAAAGATTTCAGTGGCACAAGCTGGCAGCTCCTGCTGGCCACCGGCCATGACGTTCGCGGAACCAGCGCGTACCCAACCGGTTTTGTCTGCACGATCAACGGAGCCCCGGAAGCCCAAGACTGCGTCGACACCCCACGCTACGACGAGGGAAGCTGGGCATTCTTTGTGGCAAGGCCTGGCAAGAAGACCTGGCAGTATGCGCTTACTGGAGCAGCAACACATTTCAGTGAGTGCGGTAGCGCCGAAGCCTGGGTGTTTGTTCCACCCGCCGAATCGCCAGAGACTTCGCGACCTAAGACAGCACCCGTGACTCAAAAATGCGACTGAACCCCTTTCGCGCTTCGGCTCTCCACCCGGCCACATGGTGGGTTCTAGGTTTAGCCTTTGCAACGGTGGCAAGCCTCAGCAACGGTTGGGTTATTCAACTAATAGTGATCTCCTCAGCCGTCGCGGTCATGTTGACCTGTCGCGAAGAGGCACCTTGGTCGAGATCCGTGCGCTTTTATCTCTGGCTGGGTGCATTCGTAGTGGCGGTTCGCGTCCTGTTCAGAATCATCTTCAATTCGGGAGCAAGCGACTCAGCGATCGCCTTCTCACTAGTTGAACTAAACATTGGCGGCGTTCGCCTGCTCGGTTCGGTGAGTTGGCTAACGCTTGAAGCAGCTGCCACGGACGGCCTGCGCTTGGCCGCAATCATCATCTCGATTGGAATGGCAAACACGCTCGCCAACCCCAAGCGCCTGCTCAAGTCGACACCCGGAGCACTCTACGAGGTGGCCACGGCGATGACAGTAGCCATCAACCTTGCGCCGCAACTGATCGAGAGCCTTCAGCGAGTTAGGCGAGCACGAGCACTTCGCGGTCGCAGCTCGGGCATCTCGGCTCTGAACAGCATCGTGATCCCGGCTCTTGAAGACACGATCGAACAGTCGCTCGCTCTGGCAGCGAGCATGGACGCCCGCGGTTTTGGTCGCACGGGCAACCTCACCAGAGTTCAACAGCAGGCTTCAAGAGTTCTTTCGCTCGGCGGAATGCTGCTGGTTGTCATCGCTTCGTATTTTCTTCTCGCCACCAATTCGCAGGCACTCGCGGTGTCGCTGCTGGTTGCAGGTGTCATAGCCCTGACCATCACGGTTCGAATCGCGAGTAGGCGTAGCCTGCGCACCCGCTATCGCCGCCAGAATCCGGGCACGAAAGACTTCTTCGTTGGGGTACTTGCGGTAACCGCTGTAGTTGCGGTGGTGATGACTTGATCGAGTTTCGCTCAGTCACCTTCGGCTACCCCGGAGCAGAATCGGCGGTAATCGCCCGCGCCAGCTTCAGCCTTGCCCCGGGTGAGTTCGCCCTAGTTTGCGGACCAACCGGCAGCGGTAAGTCAACGCTGCTCAAGCTGCTGAACGGTTTAGCCCCACATTTCACCGGCGGAAACCTAAGCGGGGAAATCTGGATTGACGGCCGAAACGTGACGGGAGCTAAGCCGCACGAACTAGCAGAACTGGTCGGCTACGTAAACCAACAGCCGGAGGGTTCATTCGTTGCCGACAGCGTTGGTGAAGAGATCGCCTACGGCCTCGAGCAGCTCGGCTTTGCCCCAGCTGAAATGGAAAGCCTCGTCTCGGAACACGCGTCTCTCGTGGGCGTTGACCACCTGCTCGCTCAACCCCTGGCCTCGCTAAGCGGCGGTCAGCAGCAGAGAGTCGCGATTGCGGCGGCCATGGCAGCGGGTCAGCGCGTCCTGGTATTAGACGAACCAACTTCAGCCCTAGATGCCGGAACGGCAGCAGAACTAGTTGCACTACTCGCCCGACTCGCGAAGGAGCGGGGAATCACGATCTTGCTCGCCGAACATCGCCTCGAACGAGTCTTGGAGCAAATCGATTCGGTAATCGTGGTCAACGGGGACGCAACCGTGGTGAAGAGTGCGCCACGCGAGGCCTTCAAGGATTACCGACTGTTGCCTCCCGTGGTCGAACTCTCAAAGAGACTCGGCTTGTCGCCAATCGCCCTGTCGATCGACGAAGCAAAGAAGGCAATCTCAAACCGAATTCCATTTGCCGCACTACCCAAAACCGCTAGAGGCGAAGTAGCGCTAGCGGTAAACAACATTTCGATTCAATACGGCAGCCAAGTTGCTGTGCGTGAGGTTTCGCTCGAAGTCTGCGCTGGCGAAGTCGTGGCGCTAATGGGGGCCAATGGCTCCGGAAAATCCAGCTTGCTTTGGGCGATACAGGGCACAGGACGCCGCTCGCAGGGCTCCGTTTGGACAGCGGCCGGTGACACCGCCGACCTCACCGCAGACGAACGCCTGGGTGTCGTGACTCTTGTACCGCAGCGCGCAAGCGATCTGCTCTTCTTGAACACCCTTACCGAGGAGCTCGACGAGTCTGATCGGTTTAACGGTGTTGAACCCGGCGAAACCGCGAAACAGTTCTTGGTTTTGAGTAACCGCACAGACCCGAAGCAACACCCGAGAGATCTCTCGGCCGGGCAGCAACTCGCGCTCGTGCTGGCTGTTCAGCTAGTGAAGGGCTCCCCATTGGTTTTGCTAGACGAACCAACCCGCGGCCTAGATTACGAAGCAAAGCGCCATCTAGTGGCAGCCATAAAGTTGGTGCAATCGACAGGCCGTGGAGTTCTAGTCGCCTCGCATGACATCGAGTTCGTAGCCCAAATTTCGGATCGCGTTGTGGTTCTCGAAGCTGGCTCTGTAAGCGCAGAGGGTGCAACCCAAGACGTCTTGGGCCCCGGCGGCCTCCTACCGACCCAGGTTGCCCTGATTGGAAACCAAAAGGGTCTACTGCTCGCTGAGCAGGTCGGCGGTGAACATGCGAACTAACCCGTTCTCGAGAGTCTTCATCGCCCTCACCGCTCTCGCAAGCCTCACCATGTTCGCTTGGCCACTGCTGATTCAGACCACCTCGGCTGATGAAAATAGGGTCGCCCAAACCGTCTTCATACTTCTTATGCCTCTAATGCTCGTCCTAGTCTTGGTCGAGTTCGCTTCGGGTGGGCTCGATTCAAAACAACTGGCCATGCTGGGAGTGCTGACCGCACTAAACGCCGTGATTCGCATCTTGGGTGCTGGCACCTCGGGAATCGAAACCGCGTTCTTCTTGATCATCATCGGAGCCTACGTTTTCGGTTCTGGTTTCGGGTTCTTGCTCGGTTCTGGCTCATTACTGGTCAGTGCGCTGCTGATGGGCGGAGTCGGCCCGTGGCTACCGTTTCAGATGATGGCGGCAGGGTTGATCGGCCTGGTGGCTGGAATGCTGCCGAAACCCAAAGCTAGATGGCTTGAACTAGCCACTCTCGTAACTTTCGCGGTTATTGGGGCCTACGCCTATGGCGCGCTCATGACCCTTTGGAACTGGCCGTTCCTGCTGGGCGTTGGCACCGACATTTCTTACCTGCCCGGAGCCGGCATTATCGAAAACATCATTCGGTTCATTAAGTACGAACTTCTGACCGGCGGTTTACTCTGGGACACCGGGCGAGCAATCACGACCAGTGTGTTGATTCTGATAACGGCACCCGCCCTCCTCGCCACCCTGAAACGTGCGGCTAGAAGAGCTGGAATCGAGCGTTAGCTCACTCGAGAGGTCTTCAAACTGCCGAAGATTTCGGGGCTACTATAAAAACTGTAAAGTCCGCCTTTACTGCTAACGGAGGTTTCATGGAACTCGTCGCAAATTGCGAGCGAAAGCCTGAGGGCTGGACCGTTGACGTGCCCGAATTGAACCTGCACACCAGCGCTAAACGCCTCGACAAAGTTGCTGACCTGGTGAAGAAAGTCGCTACCGAACGCGGTCAGGGCGGCGATTGCGAGCTTGTGGTCAAGGTCGTCGCGAGCATGCCGGGAATCATCTGCGACATCGAGCAGGCGAAGCACAAGATGAAAGAGGCTGCCCGACTTCAAGACGAGGCCTCAACCGAGATCCGCGACGTTGTTGCGCGCATGCGAGAGCAGGGGCTCACACTACGAGACATTGCCGTGCTCCTCGGCGTAACACCACAGCGCGTGGCGCAACTTGTTCCGTGCGAATAAAGACAAGCGACAACTAGGCAACAACGAAAGGCACCCATGACCCGCATCGTAATCATCAGCGCAACCTCCATGATCGCTGAGTACACAGCCAGACTCTGGGGCAACAAAGACGTTGAGTTCGTTCTTATTGCCAAGGACGCCAAGAAACTAGCTAGCGTTGCCGCAGACCTAACGCGTCGAACTGGTGCCACCTGCGAGCAGATAATCATGGACTTCACCTCCCCCAAAGAAGTGAAAGCAACCATGGCGAGAGTATTCAAAACTCCAGTGCACACCGCCTTGATTGCTCAGGGCGTTCTCACCAGGCAACCCGACGCCAAAGACCCCTCAGTGATTTTGGACTCGGTCATCATCAATGCCGCATCACCGGCAATGTTCGCCGAAGCAATTGCAACCGGTTTCGAAACTCAGGGTTTCGGCCGCTGTGGAATCATCGGTTCGGTAGCTGGTGAGCGCGGTCGAGAAGACCTCTACGTTTACGGTGCTAGCAAGGCGTTTTTAGAGAAGTACGTCGAAGGCCTGAACAACCGGTTCAACTCAAAAGCGATCAGGTTCACAATCATCAAGCCAGGCCCAATTGCGACACCGATGGTCTCGCCCGGACGCCAAATGGCAGCGGTCACGGCAAAGCCAGAAACAGCGGCAAGAATAATCGTGAAGGCCATGTCCCGAGGCAAGCGCAAAGTCTTCGCGCCAAAGTTTTGGGCGCTTGTGTCATTCATCATGCGGTCGATGCCGGCCGCGCTGTTTGATCGCATCAAGCTCTAGTTGCGAGCAGTTCCGCCTAGCGGCTCGGCGAACTTCTTGCTATCAAATGTGACTCCCGCAACCATCCACTTCTCACCAATCACCATAGGCACATCGGTCTTGGACGCTGAGGCGGCGGTGTTGACCAGGTCAACGAAGTAATCCCTGGCCTTATTGCTTGGGAACACGAACATACCGAAATCGTTCGGGCAAGAGACGCCAGCCAACCCCTCGAGATCAGCGTTGTCGGCCGTGAACGCCGAGGTGTCAACCTTGGTGCTGTCAGCGCAGTTGCCGCCAGCCGAAACATAAGCGTTTTTCAAGTCGTCAACGTTGCCGTAAGTTCTGGGCCCGCTCGCGCAACCGGCGAGGA
>JBILRS010000048.1:0-11121 GCA_044372535.1 Rhodoluna sp. | reverse complement strand
CGTTTAGAGTCGCGTTGGATTGAACGCAGAGGAGCGCCTCCTGATACTCGGCATCGTGTTCGTGAACGTAATGGAGATCGTTGGTGGCCAGCAGCGGCATCCCAGTTTCACGAGCCAGGCGAATCAATTCGGCCTCTGTGCGCTGCTCAATTTCGATTCCGTGGCGCATCAGCTCGCAGTAGTAGTTTTCGGCACCGAAAATCTCTTGCATCTCCCGGACAGTCTCGACTGCGTCATCGAATCGGCCGAACCTTAGCAAGGTTGCGATTTCTCCCGACGCGCAGCCAGTGGTGCCGATCAGGCCTGCGCCATAACTGCGCAGCAACTCGCGGTCGATGCGCGGCTTGTAGAACATGCCCTCCATGTAGGCGAGCGATGACAGCTTGAACAGGTTTTGCATGCCCTCTGTGGTTCTGGCCAGCAAAGTCATGTGCGTGTATGCGCCACCCGAAGACACATCGTCTCGGCTGCGGTCCCCAAAGTACGTCCTGGTTCGATCGGAGCGATGAATGCGAGGCGCTACGTAGGCTTCCATACCAATAATCGGCTTGATGCCAGCCTTCTTGGCGGCATAGTAAAACTCGTGCGCGGCGTGGACGTTGCCGTGGTCGGTCATCGCAATAGCGGTTTGCCCATCTGCGATGGCGGCGTCAATGAGCGGCTTTACCTTGGCGGCGCCGTCGAGAATCGAGTACTCGGTGTGCACGTGGAGGTGCACAAAGGATTCGTTCTTCTCGGTCATTTTCGTTTCGTCTTGTCGGTGAAATCCAAGAGTAGCCGAATGCCGGCTAGGCGTTACGCAGGCTCTCCAATACGTCCATCAAATCAGACGGGTAACTGGATTCGAAGAATACGCGCTCGCCTGTCACCGGGTGTTCGAAGTCGAGTTTCATGGCGTGGAGCCACTGCCTATCTAGATTCAACTTGCTGGCCAGTGAGGGGTCGGCTCCGTACATAGTGTCGCCTACGAGTGGGTGACGAAAGGCAGAAAAGTGCACGCGAATCTGATGGGTTCGGCCGGTTTCTAGGTCTACCTCTACCAGCGAGGCCGAGCGGAGCATCTCTAGGGTGTCGTAGTGCGTAACCGAGGCTTTGCCGCCCTCGGCAACGTGAAACTTGAACTCCGACTTGGGGTGCCTTGCCAGCGGTGCGTCAAAGGTGCCTGAAGGAGGGTCTAGATGACCTTGAACCAGCGCGTGGTAGGTCTTGTGAACCGCTCTGTCTCTAAACGCCTGCTTGAGTCGCGAATATGCGACCTCGCTCTTGGCTAGAACCATTAGCCCGCTAGTGCCAGCGTCTAGTCTCTGAACGATACCCTGCCGCTCCGATGCACCAGATGTGCTGAGTTGAATGCCTAGCGAGAGTAAAGCGCCAGGAACCGTCGGACCCGACCACCCAACCGAAGGGTGGGAGGCAACTCCCGCCGGTTTATCAATAACTACCAGGTGCTCGTCCTGGAACACGATCGAGAAGCCGGGCACCTCTACCGGGGTGATCTGAAGACTGTTTTTCGGCGCGGCCAGGTCTACTTGAACCATCTGATCGATTACAAGGCGATCAGACTTGGACAGCGCCTTACCGCCGGCGGAAATCTTGCCAGCTTCGGCGAGTTCGGCTACTGCCGTTCGCGAGAGACCAAGCATTTTGGCGATGCCAGCATCAACCCTTGAGCCATCCAGGCTCTCGGGGATTTGCACCAGCTTCGCTTCGGTCATTCGCCGACTTTGTGGCCGCGAAGTATTCGCACCACGACGATCGACATCGCGACAACGATCGAGGTGTCTGCGAGGTTGAAGATCGGGAACCCGAATGGCAGCTGTAGAAAGTCAATAACGTGCCCGTTAGGAAACCCTGGCTCGCGAGTGACTCGGTCCACAAGATTGCCGACTACTCCCCCGAGTAAGAGACCACCGGTTAGGGCCCAACTTGTTGATTTGGTTCGAGGCCCATACCAAAGCAGCACGAGGGCGGCAATTGTAGAAAAGAGAGTGAAAATCCAAGTTTGGCCGCCACCTAGAGAAAACGCGGCAGAGTCATTGCGGACCAAGCAGAGACGCAGGAGGTCCCCGATAAACGGGACGGACCGCCCTGGTTCCAGGAACTCTAAGGCGAGAAGCTTAGTGAACTGGTCGATAGCCAGGACGAGCGAACCGAGACCTAGAACGCGATAGAGCGATTTGCGATGCATCGGCTAACCGATTGCGTTTTGACTGTTCGACGGCGCTTCGGTTTCTAGATCGCTCAGCTGTGACTCGATGTAAGTCTTGAGCTTGAGTCTGTATTCGCGCTCGAACGCGAGTAGCTCTTGAATCTTGTGCTCGATGAGCGCCTTCTCTTGCTCGAGTCGGCCCATGTTTGCCTTTTGCTGGGCTTCGGCCTCGCGAACAATTCGGCTAGCGGTTGCGTGACCCTCAGCGATGAGCGCCTCGCGCTTCTCTAGACCCTCTTGCACGTGCTCGTCGTGCAGTTTACGGGCGAGCTGTAGCAGGTTGTTCGTGCTGTTGCCGTCAAGTGCGCTGGCGTCGGCAACTGCCTCAGGGAACGCGCTGGCCGGGTTGACGGTTGCCGAAACGGCGGGCATCGAGTCGGTTAGGACTGCGGCTCCGCTGCGCTGTAGCTCGTTTATGCGGCCTTCGCTCGATAGCAGGCGCTGGCGCAAATCTTCGTTCTCTTGATTGAGGCGACGCAACTCGACGACGATCTCATCGAGAAAGTCATCTACTTCGTCTTGGTCGTAGCCTTCACGAAACTTCGTTGGCTGAAACCTTTTATTGACAACGTCTTCTGGTGTCAATGGCATGGCTACCTCACTTCTGTTTGAACGTTTAAAAGGTTACCGCATGGCCTGTTACAGGGTGAGAACGGCTGATGAGGCAATGCTGATGAACAGCATCAAGATTGCCCAGGATAGATCGATGCCGACCGACCCAAAGCGAATGTTGGGGATAACCTTGCGCATCAACTTAAGCGGCGGTTCGGTTAGCACGAATGCGAACCTAGCAACTCCTTGAATGAAGGGGTTGTTTCTGAGCGAAGGGTTGTTCGATGCCAGGAGCTCGATGATCACCCTTGCAAACATCACAAGGAAATAGGCCTGAAGAATCAGCCAAAGAATGAAACCTAAGGTACCCAATGCGCTATGGCTGAATTAGCAGGTCGTCGGTTTCACTCGGGTTAGAGACTTCTTCGTCGTTGACTCCAACGTGCTGCGGTGAAAGCAACCAAACCTTGCTGGTGACACGGCGAAGATGTCCGTAAAGACCTTCCTTTAGACCGAGCATGTAGTTGAGCATCTTGTTGGCGTCAACCTCAGACAGTGCACCCATGTTTACGATTACCGGAATACCCTGACGGAAGTTATCGCTCACTTCGGTGCAGTCAGCGTATGAAGTCATCTCGACGGTGTAAATCTCCGAAAGGTCGCCAGAGGCTCGGCGAGTCTTGACCGCAACGGGTCTGCTGGCCTGTCTGACTGCCGGACCGGCTGAATCTGGTGATGTCGGCGCAGTCTTGGTGCCCGGGTTTAGTCCGATGAACGAAACGATAGTGTCTTTGAAACTCATGGATAGTCCTCCTTATTCAAGAATATTGCTAGTACTCGCGGTTGCCCGTTATTGCCGTGCCAATCCTGAGGTGTGTCGCACCGTAATCAATCGCCAATTCGAAGTCGTTCGACATCCCAGCCGAGATGCGATCAGCCAGCGGATGCTGCGCCCTGAGCTTGCCGCTGAGAGCTGCGACTGCGCCAAAGTCTCGCTCTTCCTCGCCGTCCAGAGAGGCTACCGCCATAAGACCCAGTAGCGTCAAACCCGGAGCGCTTGCCACCGAGTCTGCAAAACCAAGCAGCTCATCTGGGTTTACCCCTCCGCGACCGAGGTCATCGGTCAGGTTTACCTGCACAAAAACACCTAAGGGGGTTTCTCGGTCGGCAGTCTGCTTGATTAGAGCATCGAGTAGCGAGGGTCGATCAAGCGAGTGGATGACCGAGGCATAGGTCAGAACGCTCTTGACCTTATTGGTTTGGAGTTGGCCAATGAAGTGCCAGTTGATTGCTAGGTCCTGCACCTCTAGTGCTTTGGCGGCGGCCTCTTGGTCTCGGTTCTCGCCAAAATCTCGGACACCGAGCTCGTGGAGATCGCGAACCAACTGAGAAGAGTGAAACTTGCTAACCACGATTCGAGTGAGCGTTTCAGGCCCTCTTGAGTTGGCGGCAAGCCTTGCGCTGATCCGAGAATCAACTTCGGCAAGCCTTAGCGAGAGATCACTCACCTCAAGAAGTCTGGAATGTCCAAGTCGTCGCCGAATTTTCCATCTTCTGAGTCTTCGGGCTCTGCAACTATGTTGATCGCGGTTGTGGCCGGAGCTTCTGCTTCAACCGAGTCGGCCGTTTGCACACCCGAGAAGTAGCTCTCGACTTCGGCGCTGTCAACTTCGGTGTCGTCTGTAAACCAGGTGTTCGCTGACTCCGAAGCGGTCTCTGTAGCAGCAACTGCGGCTACTGCCGCGACCGCTGCTGCCGGTGCCGTGACAGGGGCTAGCTTCGGCTCGCTGGTCACGATCGGACGCACAGGCATACGCCTAATTGGAAGCCCGCCGTCAAAACCGGCCGCGATGACCGTGATTCTGATCTCGTCGCCGAGGGTGTCATCAATCGTGCAACCGAAGATCACGTTTGCCTGCGGGTTGACCGCTTCCTGGACCATGCGGGCAGCCTCGTCAACCTCGTGCAAGCCGAGTGTAGACGCGCCGTGAACAAGCATCAGCACACCGTTAGCACCATCGATGCTCGCCTCGAGCAGTGGGCTGTGAATTGCAGCCTCGGCGGCTCTCACGGCTCGGTCTTCGCCCTTTGCGACACCGATGCCCATGAGCGCGCTACCGGACTGCTCCAGTACCGAACGAACGTCGTTGAAGTCCAGGTTAATAAGGCCCGGGTTGGCGATCAGGTCGGTAATGCCCTGAACACCTGCCTTGAGGATTCCATCGGCGATGGCGAATGCCTCGGCAAAACTTACGCGTCGGTCTTCAAGGTCCAGAAGTCTCTGATTTGGCACGACAATCAGGCTGTCAACTGCGGCTCTCAGAGCCTCAATTCCAGCTTCGGCCTTCGAAGCGCGAAGTGGACCCTCAAACGAGAACGGCTTCGTCACTACACCGACGGTCAGCGCGCCAAGACTCTTTGCGATTTCAGCAACGATTGGAGCGGCGCCGGTGCCGGTGCCGCCACCCTCACCAGCCGTAACAAAAACCATGTCAGCGCCCTTTAGAGCGGCTTCAATCTCTTCACGGTGCTCTTCGGCTGCTCGACGACCCACGGCTGGGTCTGCCCCAGCACCGAGTCCTCTGGTTAGGTCCCGGCCGATGTCAATCTTGACGTTAGCGGCGCTCATCAGCAGATCTTGAGCGTCGGTGTTTACGGCGATGAATTCAACACCGCGGAGGTCACCTTCGATCATGCGGTTCACGGCGTTAACGCCACCGCCACCGACACCGACAACCTTGATGTCGGCTAGGAAGTTCTGATTTACAGCCACTTTGTTCCTCACATGGATTTGCGCCAAGTTTCAACCTTTACCTGAGGTTGAAACGTGTTGCGAAGTTTATTTATGCGCCTGAAAAGTAAGACAAAAACGCACATTTCTCGCTTAGGCGCGCGGGCGTGTCGGCTTTAGTAGCGAACCGTTGGCGCTTTCGGAGACGAAACGTCGTAGGTGACTCGATCCGACTTTTTCTGATTTTTGACCAAGGCAAGCAAGACTCTGGCCTTCAACTCGGCTTGGCTGGTGTCTCCCCAAACCACCTTCTGCCCGGCTGATCCGCGCAACTTGAAGGTGATCGAGTCCATCGAAGGAGCAGACACGGTTGCTACTCGCGGGTAGAGGCTGAGCGGGAGGGCCATCAAGGCTTTGATAGCGACGCGGAATTCCGGCGAAGCACCAGCTTTTCCGGCAGCTTGGACGACTGGGTACTCATCGGTGGACTTCGCCGAGGCGATGCGCACCCCCGCTGGATCGTAGAGAAACGAACCCAACTGAGACTCGATAATGCAAATTGGCTGACGCTCGACGATTCGCACCTGAAGAGTGTTCGGCGGAAGGTTCACTACCGAGATGCTCTGAATGAGAGTGAAGTCCTTGAGGTCCGCGGATACCCCGCCCAGAGAAACCTGCGGAAGCGGTTTGCCGAGTTGCCCAGAGAGCGCGCTGGCGAGGAGCTTCGTCGGTATTCGTTCGTTGCCGAGGATCTGAATGGTCTTCGTCGCCAGGAGCGGAGAGAAAGCCGCGACCAAGACCAAAACCAGCAGCAGCGAAAGAGATACAGCGCTGGTGACAAAGACGATTCGACCCAGCGAACGCTTTGGCCTCAACACTGAAATTCGCGGAGCAGCGGGGATTCTGGTCTTAGCTAACTGCTGCTTGCGCTCCCGAGGCTGCGGTTGCGCTCGAACCGCCCTCAGAGGCGCCTGTGGCCTCTTCGACCCGCTGGGTCTCCCCTGTGGTCGCTTCAACTCTCCAGAGCCTCCAGGAGCTCGGGAACCATGCGATAGACGTCTCCGCAGCCCATGGTCACAATGAAATCGCCACTTTGGGCGAGACTGGCGGCTACTGCCGGGGCGTCGTCCCAGTTAGGTACGTAGTGCACCTTCTGCTGGTCGCTAAATGAATCCGATACCAGCGCCCCGGTCACTCCAGGTTCGGGATCTTCGCGAGCGGCGTAGATGTCAAGAACCACAACTTGGTCGCTGAGAGCCAAGGCTTCGGCGAACTCTCGGTGCATGAGCCTGGTGCGGCTGTAGAGATGAGGCTGAAAAACCGTAATTAGCCGACCCTCCCCTACCACGGCCCTCGCGGCCTTTAGGGCCGCAGCTACCTCGGTTGGGTGATGGGCGAAGTCGTCGTAAACCGAGACACCGCGCCTTGAGCCGTGAAGTTCGAAGCGGCGCTCGGTGCCGCCAAAGGTGGCGATGGCCTCGAGAGCCAGCTTGGCATCAAAACCCAGCCCGACCAGCACGGTGAGGGCTCCCGCGGCATTGATTGCGTTGTGCTCGCCGGGAACCCGAAGCTCTGCAGAATGCCTGTCACCTAGGACTTCAACCTCGAAGGAAACGCGGGCACCTGAAGAATCGATGTCAACCAAGCGAACGAACGAACCATCGGCCCGACCGAAGGTGAGAACTTTCTTGCCCGCAAGCAGCTCGGTGACGGCCACTGCCCCGGGGTCATCGCTGCTGATTGCCACGAACTCTTTCGCGTTGCTCGCAAACTTGGCGAACTCGGCCTGAAACGCTTCGAGCGATCCGTAGTGGTCCAGGTGATCTGGGTCAACGTTGGTGATCAAGGCAATCGCCGTCTCGTAGTGCAGGAACGAACCATCAGATTCGTCTGCCTCGATCACGAACAGGTTGTCTTTTCCGGCGGCCGAGCTCGAACCGAGCGCAGCGATAACTCCGCCATTTACGAAACTTGGATCCACCCCCAACTCAAGCAAAGCGGTGATGATCATTCCGGTGCTAGTTGTCTTGCCATGCGCTCCCGCAACCGCAACCAAGCGCTTCTTTGAGGTCAGATAGGCAAGAGCCTGACTGCGGTGAATAACCGGAATCCCCTTCTGCTTGGCCAGCAGGTATTCGGGGTTAGTCGACCAAAGCGCCGAGGTGACAACCACTGTGTCGGGGTTGCCAAGATGCGCTTCGTCGTGCCCGATAAACACCTCGGCACCCAACTCGCGAAGAGCAGCGACATTCGAGGTGTCTCGAAGGTCCGAGCCGGTCACCTTATGCCCCATACCCATCAGAATGCGGGCGATCCCGGACATACCGGAACCACCGATGCCGATGAAGTGAACGACGCCGAGGTCGGCGGGCACCGGTTGATTGAAATCTGGCTTAATCATTGAAATCCTTCTCAGAAATAAGGTTAGGAGCGCTCAGTGCCGAAGCCCTGCAACCAACCGATAGAGGCGTTCCGTGCCGTCCTTGATTGCCACCGCAGAGGCAGCCTCAGACATTGCCGCCAATCTCCTGCTGTTTGAGACAAGAGGCACAACCGAGTTCTTCACGTAGTCGACATCGAAGTCAGCATCGTTGACCAGTAAAGCGCCGCCGGCAGCCACTGACACCCTGGCATTTAGAGCCTGTTCGCCGTTACCGACAGGGTAAGGCACGTAGATTGCGGGCAGCCCCAGTGCGGTTAGCTCCGACACCGTTGTTGCTCCAGAGCGAGCAAGCGCCACATCGGCGGTGGAAATCGCCAGCTCCATGCGATCGCAATATGCGACGCGCACATAGTTGGACTCGTGTACCTCTGGCAGGTCGCTGCGATCACCCATGATGTGCAGCACCTGAATGCCAGCGGCGGCGAGGATGTGCCGGCTGGCCTCTACGGTTTCGTTGATTCTCTTCGCGCCGAGAGAACCGCCGGTGACCAGGAGCGTTGCGGTGTCCTCGCCCAACCCGAAGTGCTTGCGGGCGGCTCGCTTGTCGAAACCCTCGATCAAAGCCTCTATCTCGGAGCGCAGGGGCATACCTACCAACTCGGCGTTCTTGAGTTTGGTGCCATCGAATGCAACGGCGACTGCGGCGGCATGCCTCGCACCCCGACGATTAGCAAGCCCGGGTAGCGCGTTTGCCTCATGAATCACAAATGGAACCTTTTCTGCGCGAGCGGCTTCATAGGCTGGCGCGCTTGCGTAGCCACCGAAGCCAACTACAACATCGACCTTTCGCTCGCGGATCAGCTCTCGAACCGAAGACACAGCCTTGGCATACCTGCCGGGAAACTCGAGCGCGTATCGATTCAATTTCCGCGGAAACGGCAGCCTTGCCACGGTAGCTAGTTCGTAGCCGCGTAGCGGAACAAGGCGCGACTCCAGACCTTCTACTGTTCCGAGTGCAATCACCTGGGAGTCTGGTTCGCGAAGCATGATTCGGTCGGCTAGGGCAAGCAGCGGATTGACGTGCCCTGCGGTGCCGCCACCGGCAAGTAGGTAGTTTGTCATCGCACTCTCTTTCGAGCCTGTGTCCCGTATTGACGTTCGGCCCCGAGGACGAGCCCAAATGCGGTCAAAAGCATCACGAGCGACGAACCACCGGCCGAAATCAGCGGTAACGGAACTCCCAGAACCGGCATCCAGTCGAGCACGACCGCGATGTTGACCGTGGCCTGAACTGCGATCCAGACCATCAGACCTTGAATTAGGTAGGACGAAAACATGTCGCTGTTGTTCTCGGCGGCAAACACCAATAGGTAGGTGAGTGCGACGAATAGCCCCACCAGAACAAGCGAGAAGATAAGGCCACCCTCTTCGCCGATGATGGCAAAAATGAAGTCGTTTTCTGCTTCGGGGATCCAAGACCACTTCAACTGGGACTTGCCAAGACCGACACCCGTCCAGCCACCGGAAGCGAATGCCCACATAGCGTGATCCTGCTGCCAGTTGTACTGGTTCGGGTCTGGCCAGTCGGGGTGCAGCCAGGCATTGATTCGACCCAAACGTGAGGCGGCAACCTGCAAGAGGGCAATAACGGCAACGGTAGAGCCAGCAACGATGCGCCAAAACCACAGCCTAGGAAGACCGGCAAACATCAAGACACCCAACATGATGGCTGCCATAACCAACCCGGTGCCAAGGTCACTGCCGAACACGACTGTTCCGATTGCGATGAAAGACATGGCTGTCGGTCTAAACCAAGTCTTCGAAAAGTCTCTGTCCCGGTGGTTCTGCGTGAGGTATTCGGCCAGGTACAGAATCATGGCCAGCTTCAGGATCTCGGAAGGCTGCAGGGTGATTGGGCCGAGCCTCAGCCAGTTCTTGTTTCCACCAACCGAGTAGCCGAAAGCCAGCGTCAACAACTGCACAACAATTGCGCTGGCGAAAATCCAAGTGATTTGACGCCGCAGCCAGTCGAAAGAGAGTTGCGAGGCAATCACCATCATGACGACACCGAGAATCGCAGAGCGGCCCTGGCTCAGAAAGACTGTGAAACCGTTGTTGCCATTGCGGATCGAGTCTGTTGCCGAGGATGAAAGCACCATAATCAGGCCTACCAAAACCAGCAGCGAAACGATGGAGAGAATCTTGTAATAGCGGGGTGACTGACCGAATAGGAAACTACTAACACCCACCCGGGTGCTTGAACTGAGTCGTTCCTTCAGGCGGTTCACTTGCTCACTCCCCCAGCGCCTTGGCGGCATGAGCGAAGCGTTCTCCGCGGTCGGCGTAGTCCTTGAACTGATCCATGGAAGCCGCCGCCGGTGCCAATAAGACCACATCTCCCGCTTGCGCGAATGCAAGAGCGCTAGCGGCCGCTTGCGGCATCACTTCTTCGTCGACTTCGGTGGTGATTTCGATCACTGGCACGCTCGGGGCTTGGGCCCGAAGCGCTGTCAAGACCTGTTCGCGATCTCTTCCGATCACCACGGCACCGCGGAGCTTGTGAGCGAATCGGCCAATCAGTGGCGAGATGTCGACATCCTTGAGAAGCCCGCCAACGACCCAAACAATCGAATCGAAACTAGCTAGCGAGGCCGCAGCCGCATGTGGATTCGTGGCCTTCGAATCGTCGATCCAGGTGATTTCGTCGCGTTCAACTACAACTTCGATTCGGTGACGATCCAAACGGAAATTTCGAATTCCGGCCTTGACAGCTTCGGCTGGAATTCCAAAGCTTCTTGCAAGTGCGGAGGCGGCTGCAATGTTCGCGAGCAGGTGCGGGGTGAGCACCCCAATCTCATTGATGTCGTCGAATGTCGCTAGTTCTTGCGCGCTGTCGCGTCGCTCCTCAATGAATGCTCGGTCGCAGAGGATGTCCGAGGCGTAGCCCACTTGACTCAAGCCCGGCGCTCCCACGGTGAAACCTATCGCGCGAGCCCCCTCAATGACCTCGGCTTCGGCAACTAGTTCCTCGGTTACCGGGTCACCCACGTTGTAAACGCAGGCAACTTGAGTGTTGGCGTAGATCTTGGCTTTGGCATTTCGGTAGTTCTCCATGCTCCCGTGCCAATCGAGGTGATCGTGGTCAATGTTGAGCAGCGCGCTAGAGAAAGGCGAGATTGAACCCAGGTAGTGCAGCTGAAAACTTGAGAGTTCTACAACCAGGACGTCGAGCCCTTCAGGCCTTCG
>JBILRS010000003.1:0-38087 GCA_044372535.1 Rhodoluna sp. | reverse complement strand
TGAGCAACCGGTGAGCAGCAAAGCTGCGGCAACTAAAAATCCAAATTTTTTGATCATGTTTGAATACTAGACCTTATTGATAATGAATGTCAATAGCAATTAGTCAAGGAGCAGCGCAGGCTCTTCAATTACCGAAGCGACGTCTTGCACGAAGCGGGATGCCACGTCTCCGTCGACGACTCGGTGGTCGAAAGTTGCGCCGATGGTTGTGACCTGACGAACCTGGATCTCGTTGTTGACCACCCAAGGCTTCGGGCGAATCGAGCCGAGGGCGACAATCGCAACTTCACCTGGGTTCAAGATTGGGGTTCCGGTGTCGACGCCGAAGACTCCGATGTTGGTGATGGTGATGGTGCCATCTTTCATCTCCGCCGGGGTCGTCTTGCCCTCACGTGCGGTTGCGGCCAGCTGCTCAATCGCCATCGCGAGTTCGAGCATCGTCATCTGGTCGGCGTCCTTGATATTCGGAACAATCAGGCCTCGAGGAGTAGCGGCAGCGATACCGAAGTTGACGAAGTTGTGCACGATGATCTCTTCGGCGGTGAAGGTCGAGTTGACCATCGGGTTGCGACGGATCGCCCAGATCATCGCCTTTGCCATGATCAGAAGTGGTGTGACCTTGACGCCCGCGAAGTCGGTCGACACCTTGAGGCGCTTGACGTACTCCATCGTGCGAGTGGCATCGACGTCAACGAAGATGCTGACGTGAGGCGCGGTGAATGCGCTCGAAACCATTGCGTTGGCGATTGCCTTGCGAACGCCCTTGACCGGGATTCGCTCTTCACGTTCGCTCG
Organism: Rhodoluna sp.; assembly: GCA_044372535.1. Lineage (GTDB taxonomy): Bacteria > Actinomycetota > Actinomycetes > Actinomycetales > Microbacteriaceae > Rhodoluna. Next base: position 37,293 of record JBILRS010000003.1, on the reverse strand, counting down.
GTGGGGCTGGGGTGGTGAGGTTTCTGAACACCTTGGCCTGGCTGGCGCCGCCGACAACGTCTTCGCGGGTGATCTCGCCACCGACTCCGGTGCCGGTGACACTGGCTAGGTCAACGTTGAGGTCCTTGGCTAGCTTGCGAACCGGCGGCTTGGCGATGACCTTGTCGTAGTAAACGGGAGCGACCTCGGGGGTTGCGGTTGGCGCGACAATAGGCGTTGCGGTTGTGGCCGGGGCAGCGGTTGCTGACTTGCGGCGACGGGTTCCGCCAGTCGAATGAGCAACGCCGTAACCGACTAGGTTTGGCTGCTTCTCGGCGGTGCTTACACTTGCGGCTGCGTCGGCAATGATCTCGTGGGCGGTTGAAGCCTGCTCGGCGACTGCTACTGCGCTGGTAACTGCGTCGACGGCAACGCTGATGATCGGCTTGCCAACCTCAACCGTGTCGCCCTCTTTATAGAGGAGCTCGGCCACAGTGCCGGCGAAAGGGCAGGGGAGTTCGACTAGAGACTTAGCGGTTTCGATTTCGACGATGATCTGGTTGACCTTGACGGTGTCGCCCGGTTTGACCTTCCAAGATACGATTTCGGCCTCGGTAAGGCCTTCGCCTACGTCTGGAAGAGGAAAGTTAGCAATAGTTGTCATCGAAACTCCTAGTAGGCCATTGCTCGGTCGATAGCTTCGAGAATGCGGTCGGCGTCTGGAAGAAAGAGCTCTTCGAGTTTCGCTGAAGGGTAAGGGACGTCGAATCCACCGACGCGTAGAACCGGCGCTTCGAGGTGATAGAAAGCCTCTTCGGTGATTCGCGCTGCGACCTCGCTCGAAAGGCTGATGTTGACGCTGTCTTCGTGCGCAACCACAAGGCGTCCGGTCTTCTTGACCGAGTTGATGATGGTCGGGAAGTCGATTGGGCTGAGCGAGCGAAGGTCGATGACTTCGATGCTGGTGCCTTCTTCGGCCGCGAGTTCGGCTGCCTGAAGCGCGTTAGCCACCATCGGGCCGTAGGTGACCAGAGTGATGCTGGTGCCCTCGCGAAGAACCTTCGCCTGGTGGGTTGGCTGAGGCGGTTCGTCTAGGTTGACCGGGCCCTTTTGCCAATAGCGACGCTTCGGCTCAAAGAACATAACCGGGTCACTCGACTTGATTGCCTCTTGAATCATCCAGTAGGCGTCGTTCGGGTTGCTCGGGGTGATCACGCGAAGTCCGGCGGTGCGGGCGAAGTAGGCCTCTGGGCTCTCGGAGTGGTGCTCGACCGCGCCGATGCCGCCGCCGTAAGGCACGCGAATCACTACCGGCATGGTCATAAAGCCCTCTGAGCGGTTCTGCAGTTTGGCCAACTGGGTGGTGATTTGGTTGAAGGCCGGGAAGATGAAGCCGTCGAACTGGATCTCGGCAACCGGGCGGTAGCCGCGCATTGCCAAACCGATGGCGGTGCCGACGATGCCCGCCTCTGCGATTGGTGAATTGAAGACTCGGGTCTGACCGAACTCGGCGAACAAGCCTTCGGTGACTCTGAAAACTCCACCGAGCTGGGCGATGTCTTGGCCGAAAACCAAGACCTTCTCATCTTCAGCAAGCGCTTTGCGAAGTCCCGCAGCGATTGCTTTGGCGATTGAGAGTTCAACGATGTTGCTCATCAGTTGCCCTCCTCAAAAGATGCCTCGTAACGCTTGAGCCACTCGAGCTGCTCGTCGATGCGCGGGTGCTGCTCGGAGTAAACGTGGTTGAACATGTTTTCAAGCGGTGGCTCGGTTAGAGCAAAAGTAGCTTCGCGGATCTCGGTGGCGAGCGCCTCGCCAGCTGCCTCGACCTCGGCGAAGAAGTCGTCGCCAACGCCCTGGCGGCGCAAGAACTTTTCGAAGCGAACCAGCGGGTCGCGGGCCGTCCAGTAATCGACCTCGGACTGGTCGCGGTATTTGGTCGGGTCGTCGCTCGAGGTGTGCGCGCCGATTCGATAGGTGAGTGCCTCGATAAAGAACGGGCCGCTACCTTCGCGGGCGTCGTCCATGTGCTTTGCTGTCACTGCGTAGCTGGCGAGGACGTCGTTGCCGTCGATTCGAACACCGGGGACGCCGAATCCAGAGCCTCGCTTATAGAGGGGAACCGTGATTTGCGATGAGGTCGGGCTCGAAATCGCCCACTGGTTGTTCTGGCAGAAGTAGACCAACGGGCTCTTGTTGTTGGCGGCGTAAAGGAACGATTCGCTGACTTCGCCCTCGGCGGTTGCGCCATCGCCAACGTAGGTGATGACAGCGAGGTCTTCTTCTTTATTGCCGGTGCCAACCTTGCCGTCGAATGCAACGCCCATCGCGTAGCCGGTGGCATGCAGGGTCTGGGTGCCGAGCACAATTGCGTAAAGGTGGAAGCGGGTTTCTTCTGGGTTCCAACCGCCGTGGTTTACGCCGCGAAGCATTTTGAGAATCGACATCAACTCGATGCCGTGAGTGATCGCTACGCCGTGCTCACGGTAGCTAGGGAAGATGTGGTCGTTGCCTCGGACTCCGTATCCGGAGCCAATCTGCGCGGCCTCTTGGCCGATGGCCGGGATCCAAAGGCCCAGCTGACCCTGGCGCTGAAGCGCGTGAGCCTCTGCGTCGAAACGTCGCATGCGCGCCATGTCGCGATAAAACTTGAGGTAGTCGGCTTCGGTCAGGGCGTCTAGGTACTTGCCGTAGGCCTCGAGGCCCTTCGGCACACCGAACTCCCCCTCTTGATTCAAGAACTGAACCATAGGGATGCCGTTGGAGTCTTGAGCGGTCACGAAGTCCAATTTACTTGGTCTAGTGGCACAATTCTCATATGAAGCGTTTTCTTATTACTACCGTCATCAATGCAATTGGCCTCTACGTGGTCACACTTCTGATTCCAGCAATTAAGCTCGTGCCCTACGGCGGCGACAACCTCTGGACGAACATCGGTTCGTTTCTATTCGTAGCAGCCATCTTCGGCCTGGTGAACTCGATCATCGCCCCAATCGTCAAGATTGTCGCGCTACCGATCTACCTGCTCACCTTCGGGCTCATCTCAGTGGTCATCAACGGCGCGCTACTGCTCTTCGTGGCATGGATCTCTAGCCTGTTCGCCGACAAAATCTTCACAATCGACGGCTTCACCAGCGAAGGCCTGGCAATCGAGTCGCTTGGCTGGGCAATCCTCGGCGCGCTCATCTTGAGCGTCTTCTCGATGATCGCCAAGTCGATCTCAAAGAGATCAAGAATCTAGCGTCGAAACTCGAAGGCTTCGGCCTTCAGTAGTTGCGAGCCCGCAACCTGATTGAGAATCAGCTCGCGCACGCGCCTCACACCCGGCAGCGTTTCGGCGTCGACCATACCCAGAGTTTCTCGGTAGTGCTCAAGGCCGTGGGCCTCGATAGCCGGCGTGCCCAAGGGTAATTCGGCTGCTCTCGAAACGGTCGCCCAGTTTTTTGTCAGCGGATTCGTCTCACCGCTGGCCGCCGGTATCGGGTCGTTGCTGTGCTGGATCGAAAGAACTGGAACGTTGCCTGGCAGTTGAAACTGACCGACCGGAGCGCCTATTGTCACCACACCCGAAACGGCCTGCCCACTTTGAATCGCGAGCGCAGCCGCCGCGATACCGCCGAGCGAATAGCCGGCGAAAATCACATTGGCCCCTTTTGCCCCCGACTGGTTCAGCGCCGACGAGACTGCCTTTAGCAACTCTGAGTTTTCGGGCTCGGTGAGGAGCGCGGTATCTGTGACCAGGTCGAAAGGGTTCTTGCCAGCAATTGGAGAAAAACTCTGCGTGCCGGGCAGATAGACCAATAGCGTTCGGGACCCGTTCGCCGCAACGTAGGTTTCGACCAGCACCTGCCCACTACTGGCATCGAGCTCCTCAATTCGCGAACCGATCTCAGCCAAGCTCGTTATCGGTTGCCGAAGCTTCGTAGCGACCTCGTGAAACTTCACGGTTCTGTCGTTCAACAAGCCGACCCGTTGCACCGAGTCCACTCGCTCGTCTAGGTCGGTGCTCGAAGCCAACAGCCTGGTCGAATTAGCTGCGATGCTGCCCGGTGCAAACTGAGCAACACCAAAGGCAATCGCACCGCCCGCTTGAATTCGCTCGAGGGCAACCTTCGGAATCAGATTGATGAGCCACGGGTGCGCTCTGATCGCGTGACCAATTGACTCGATTGAATGAGCTACCTGAGCATCGGCACTGAAGTAGTTTTCGGCCGCGGTAGCCAAGGCCAGGCGGGTGCGCTGAATTCGGTATTCGATTGCGGGCAATGCGATGTCGACCTGCGCCCGATGAATCGGGTTCGGTAACAGGTGAAAGATTCGGCTAAAGAGCTCTGAGCCAACCACCCCCAACTGCCCAGACACTCGCTCGATTTCGTCCCGACTGGCCACCACCGACGGGTCTCCCCCGTAACCGACTAACCCTGCCACGGCAACTCAATGAGGTTGCTTCGAAGTTGGAATAGTTCGTCCACGAGTTTTTGTATTTCTGCCTCGCAAGCGCGAGCCGCCGAACCACTCCAAAGCCGCGCCTCCGGAAACGCGCTGTGCAGGGTGGCGATGAGTTGGGCGAGTTCTTGATCAACGGGAGTCATGCGCAAAAGACTGCCGAGATTCACACTCAACTGCGGGCAAACACCCAGAGTGGTGGATAACTAAGGCAAAATAGACATGTGACCAATCTCTCTCCGCAACCACTGTCTCCGCTTGATGGCCGATACCGCGCAGCTGTCGGAACCCTCGGCGAGTACCTCAGCGAAGCCGGTCTTAACCGCGCCCGCATTCACGTTGAGGTCGAGTGGTTGATCCAACTGGCAAACCGCGCTCTGCTCGGAACCGAAAACCCGGTGCTTGTGCCCGAAGCTGAGACCCTGCGCAACCTAGCCATCAACTTCTCAGACGCCGACGTTGCCGAACTTGCCGCCACCGAAGCAACCACAAAGCACGACGTCAAGGCCGTCGAATACTTTGTTCGCAACGCCCTAACCAAGATGGATCGCGAGGACCTTCACGAGCTGACCCACTTCGGTTGCACGAGCGAAGACATCAACAACCTTTCATACGCCCTGACCGTGAAAGGCGCAGTAAACGACGTCTGGTTGCCAAAGGCCAAAGCGATGGTTGCCAAGCTAGACGAGCTGGCCAAAAAATTCGTGGACGCCGCCATGCTCTCACGCACCCACGGCCAGCCAGCCACCCCAACCACGATGGGCAAAGAGCTCGCCGTATTCGTTCACCGTCTAAACCGCCAGCTCGCCCGAATCGAAAACACCGAATACCTTGGCAAGTTCTCGGGCGCAACCGGCACCTTCTCGGCTCACGTCGTCGCAGCGCCTGAAGTTGACTGGATCAAGCAGTCTCAGGACTTCGTCAAGGCGCTCGGACTCACCTGGAACCCACTAACTACCCAGATCGAATCACACGACTGGCAGGCCGAGCTCTACTCGCGCATCACCCTGTTCAATCGAATCCTCCACAACCTTTGCACCGACGTCTGGAGCTACATCTCTGTCGGCTACTTCAAGCAGATCCCGCAGGCAGGGGCGACCGGTTCTTCGACCATGCCTCACAAGATCAACCCCATCCGCTTCGAAAACGCCGAGTCGAACCTAGAACTTTCGAATGCCATCTTGGACTCGCTAGCGGCGACACTCGTGACGAGCCGTCTGCAACGAGACCTCACCGACTCGTCCTCGCAAAGAAACATCGGACTCGGCTTCGGCCACAGCATGCTCGCCCTCGACAACGTGACTCGCGGTTTGGGTGAAATTGAACTCTCTCCCGGCGCGCTCGAGTCAGACCTGCTCGACAACTGGGAAGTCCTTGGCGAAGCAATCCAGACCGTGATTCGCGCCGAAGTCGCCGCCGGCCGCTCGCAAATCAGCGACCCATACGCCCTACTCAAAGAGCTAACCCGAGGCAAGAGCATCGGGCATCAAGAGTTGATTGAGTTTGTTACCGGGCTAGACATCTCGCAAGAGGCAAAGGATCGCCTAATCGCACTTCGCCCAAACAGCTACACCGGCCTCGCGGCCGAGCTAGTCAAGCGCTTTGGCGCTAAGTAGCAACTGCCTAACTATCTTCATCTAGGACACTGACCGACCAGTTGGCCGAACTTGCAACTGCGAATTCCTTGAGAAACATATCGAATATCAATAGTATTGTTTATCAATGCATGGTGTCTTGAAAGAAGGATCTCAATGAAATTTCGCACTAGGTTTGCTTCCAATTTTGCGGCCTCGGTCTTAGGGCTAATGATCGTCATCGGCTTTGCACTTCACCTTGTCGCCATCCCAGTTCTAAGCCAAGAGCTTGAATACAGATACGTTGAGTACCGCGGAGACCGCGAGCTCATTCAGTGGCTCCTCAGTTCGATAGTGGGCTTCGGCCAACTTGCTCTAGGGGTGGTGGTTTACCTACTGCTTCGGTTGAAAGGACAGCGACTGCTTGAGAGTTCCTCTGCCAACGCTGTGCGCCTGCTGATCGCGGCGTTGTTAGGTGTTGCCGGCACTGTAGTTGGCCTCCTGGGTTGGCTAATCGCCCAAAACACAATGCCGCCAGCGCTTCTTCTACTACTAGTGCTTTCGATCTGCGTTGCATTGGCTGTTGCCCTTGTAACTGTTGCCTTGCTCGAAGTCCTAAGGGAGGCCATTGTGTCTAAAGAGGAATTGGCCGGTGTCATCTGATGGCAATTGTCGTTGATTTCGAAAAACAGAGAAAAGCTAAGGGCCTGACAGTCTCGCAGCTTGCCGAACTAGTTGGCATTACACAGGCAAACCTGTTCGTCCTGAAAAGCAATCGAGGCAAGGCAATACGTTTCTCAACGCTAGAGGCGCTTTGCAAAGTTCTAGAGTGTCAGCCAGGTGACATCCTCAAACACGCTGAGTAAATCAGTCAGCGCTGAGTAACTCTTTGAGAGCAGTTTGCAGTTCGGGAAACTGAAACTCAAAGCCATTTGCCTGAAGTTTCTTTGGCAGGGCCCGTCGTCCAGTCAGCGCAAGTTGCGGGTCGGTCTTAAAGACAAGCCGCGCTCCGATGCGAATCAAAATCGCAGGGGTTGGTGGTGTCCACGGGCGCTTCAACTGCTTTCTCAGTGAACGCATGAGTTCAGAGTTAGTGACCGGGTTTGGACTCGTTACGTGCACAACGCCCGAGATCTTCGAGTTAGCCAAAACAAACTCAATCGCCCCTACGAAATCCGCGAAGTGGATCCAAGAAAACCACTGCTTGCCGCTTGCGACCTGGCCGCCGAGAAATAGCTTGGTCATCGTCTCTAGGCGACCCAATGCGGGAGTGTCCTTCTGAAGGACAACGGCCGTGCGCAAAATGGCGAGGCGTTCGGTCGGAGCCCCGGAGACGGCTTGCTCCCAGGCCTTGGCTACTCCAGCCATTTGACGAGGTCCATCGGCGGCCGGTGATGATTCGTCTAGCAGTTGGTCGCCCGCGTCACCATAAATCGCCAGTGTGCTCATCTGAAGCCAGATAGTTGGGGCACCAAAACGCTTTGCCGCCTCTACCAAGGCGAGGGTGGGTTCGACTCTCGAGCTCTCTAGAAGTTTTATGTTTTGCTCTGTGGGTACTCGGTCGACTAATTCGCCAGCGAGGTTCAAGAGGACTGCGCCTTTTAGGGTGGCACCCCAGCTCTCTTCGGCGTGTTTGCCATCCCAGGCCAACTGATTGAACGCGGAGTTAGCTCGAGGGTTGCGAGTCAAAATGGTGATGTCGAAGCCCTTGGCCGCGAAATGTTGGGCTATGCCCTGACCCAACGCACCGGCGCCGCCAGCAATAATGAGCCGATTGGGTGCCATTGCTATTTAAGTCGAGGCTCGTTCGGGTCTTGAGGCTCTGCGCCGCGCAAGCTTAGGTCGAGAGTTGCGATGGTCACCAAGACGACGATGAAGGCAAGGCCGCCGGCAATCAGGGTCTTGTCGAGTGCACGAAGGCCGCCCCAGGCGATGAAACCGACGATCACACCTGCGATAGCTGAAAGTGTTAGGTAGACGCGCACGCCGAGAAGCTTTTTGATGGGGGCCATGCCTCTAGCCTAATCCTGTTTTTGTTGCTTAGGCCCGGCCGCTTCAATACCCCAGTGAACTGCCAGAATCGCGCAGTAGGTGCCGAAGATTCCGATTGCGCCGATTGGTTCGAGGTTGAACCAAACGAAGAGCATCCAGACGATTAGATGCAGGCTCCAGTTGATGATGTGGTCGATATTGCTCTTTTTGAACCAACCATTGCCGAAGTTCATGATTGTTTCGGTGAGCAGTTGGGTCAGGGTAACGATCAAGACCAGAAGGTAGAAGCGCTCGAATGCGTCAGGCAGGCGAAGCATGATGCTTGCAAAGGTCGTGGTGAGCACCAGGCCAATGGCGTTGATTGCCGCGATAGAGATGCGGTGGCGGTTGGCGATGGTGTCGATTGCAAGAACGAGGACTGCAAAAACTAGGACGGCGACGGCTGCGACGTCGGCGTTGCCGCGGTTGAAGATTACGCCTGAGGCCCCGAGCGCTGCTGCGAGTGCCTTGGCGGCAGTCAGTTTGCGGATCATTCGGGTTGCTTTTTGCTCATGTTCATAAATCGAGAGTACGCGCCTTGGAACAAAACGGCGACGGTGTCGGTAGGCCCGGAGCGCTGTTTCGCGAGAATGATGTCGGCTTCACCGGCGCGGGTGCTGTCTTTGACGCCCATGTCTTCGCGGTGAAGCAGGATCACGACGTCGGCGTCTTGCTCAAGCGAGCCAGACTCACGCAGGTGCGAGATTTCAGGCTTCTTGTCGGTCTTCTGCTCCGAGTTTCGGTTTAGCTGGGAGATTGCGATGACCGGAACGTTTAGTTCTTTGGCGAGAAGCTTGAGCGAACGAGAGAACTCCGAGACTTCTTGCTGGCGAGATTCGACCTTCTTGCCAGAGGTGAGGAGCTGGATGTAGTCGATGACGATTAGCTTTAGGCCGAGGCTTGAGGCTAGGCGGCGGCACTTGGCTCGGATCTCAACGAGGGTGAGGTTGGCCGAGTCGTCGATGAAGAGCGGGCTGTCGTTGAGGTTGCCTCGAACGTTGGCTAGTTTCTTCCATTCGTCTTGGCCGACGTTACCGCCGCGCATGTTCTGAAGGCGCACATCGGCTTCGGCGCTGAGCAGGCGCAAGGCAATTTCGGCTCGGCTCATTTCGAGTGAGAAGAACAGCACGGGTTGCTTCTGCTTGATCGCGGCATGGCGAGCAAAGTCGAGGGCAAGGGTTGACTTGCCGACACCCGGGCGGGCGGCGAGGATGATTAGCTGGCCGCCGTGGAGGCCGTGAGTTAGTTTGTCGAGCTCGTAGAAGCCCGTTGCGATGCCAGACATCTCGCCACCGCGCTTTTGCGCGAACTCGATCTCCTCGACCGCGGCTTCTAGCGAGACGTTTAGTGGCACATAGTCTTCACTGAACGCTGATGAACCAACTGCGTAGATTTCGGCCTGGGCCTGGTTGACGAGGTCTTCTACTTCACCCTCGTTGGTGTAACCCATTGCGGCAATTGAGGTGCCCGCTTCGACCAAGCGGCGCATGACGGCCTTTTCTTGGACGATTTTCGCGTAGAAACCGGCGTTTGCAGCCGTTGGCACAACGCTGGTGAGGCTGTGCAGGTAGTCGGCGCCGCCCGCACGTACTAGGTTTCCGTTGCGAGTTAGCTCGGCTGTGACGGTGATTACGTCGGTTGGTTCGCCCCGGCCGTAGAGGGCGTAGATCGCGCCAAAAATCAATTCGTGCTTGGGTGCGTAGAAGTCGTGCGAACCGATGTATTCGAAGACGTCGGCGACTGCGTCTTGAGAGAGCAGCATTCCGCCTAGAACCGACTGTTCGGCCTGCTGGTCGTTAGGCAAAACGCGATCGGTTGCTCCGATTTGATCGCCCTTCGGGGCTGTTGTGAAAGCCATGGCTACCTCCAATTACGCACTACGACTTGTCTAGCATTCACCATGGACACTGTTAAAGCGAACCAAGACTGTGGAGAAATTGTGGAGAACTGTGGAAACACGCCGACCGCGCTGTGTATAAGTTGTGGATAACCTGTGGACAAATTGTGTATAACTAATTGTCCGACCAGTAAACAACTGCCATGTAGCCTGTGCATAAACAATTTTTGCAAACTCTAAACTTCAACCTGAGAGTTGTGAGTTTGGCTGGATCCGACACGCCGAGAGCCGAGTTATACACAAGTTATCCACAGGCAAAGAGAAACGGCGCCGGGAAAACCCGACGCCGTCTCAGTGAAACTGATTACTTTGCAGCCACAACCTGGAGGGTTACGGTAGCAACTACGTCGCCGTGTAGGCGAACGGTGGCCTCGTGGTTGCCAGCTACGCGTACTGGAGCAACAAATTCGACCTTGCGCTTGTCGACCTCTGGAAGACCAGCGGCAACGATAGCTGCAACGACGTCGGCGGTCTTGACGGCGCCGAATAGGCGACCCTCTTTACCGGCCTTGACGGCGATGCGGATTGGCTTCTCTTCAAGGCGAGCCTTGAGGGTCTGTGCCTCTTCAACGGTTGCGAGGGCACGTGCGTCGCGACCTGCGCGAATCGATGTGACCTGCTTCTCTCCACCCTTGGTCCACATGACTGCGAAGCCCTTTGGGATCAAGAAGTTACGAGCGTAACCGTTCTTTACTTCTACAACGTCGCCTGCGGAACCAAGACCGGAGACCTCGTTGGTCAGAATAACCTTCGACATACTTCCTACTCCTTAGTTACGGCCAGCGCCCGAGTATGGCAAGAGAGCCATTTCGCGAGCGTTTTTGATGGCACGGGCGATTAGACGCTGTTCCTGAACAGAAACACCGGTGATACGACGGGCGCGGATCTTTCCGCGGTCCGAGATGAACTTACGAAGGGTTGCGACATCTTTGTAATCGATGACGCCGACCTTGATTGATTTCACTGGCGCAAGCTTCGCATTCTTTGCGTTGCGGTTGGGCTTGCGACGAGCGTCGTTGGACTTTCCAGCCATTTTGATACTCCTAAAGTTTTCTTATTAGAACGGGGTGTCGTCTGAGTCGGCAGCTGCGCCTGGGTTTGCCCATTCGTCTGCTGCCTTCGGTGCCTTGGCAGCACCAGAGTCGCCCCAAGGGGTCTCGGCTACTGCGCCGCCCTCACGGGCACGACGGGTGATTGACGCGGTTGCGTAGCGCAGCGAGCCACCGATTTCATCGATGTCTAGCTCTAGCGAAGCGCGAGCCTCGCCGGCAGCCGACTGGTAGGCCGAAGGGGCCTTTAGTCGACCGGTCACGATAACGCGGGTGCCCTTGGTAAGCGACTGAGCAACGTTTTCAGCTAGCTCGCGCCATGCGGTGCAACGCACCCACACGGTCTCGCCGTCTTCCCATGCGTTGGTCTGGCGGTTGAAGGTGCGAGGGGTTGAACCCACACGAACACTCACAACTGCTAGTCCACCCTGGGTGTAACGCAGTTCAGGATCGTCGGCGAGGTTGCCAACAATCGTTACGTTTAGTTCGCCGGCCATGTTGCTACTCAGCGTCCTTCTTGGCAGCAGGCTTGCGCGGGGCACGAGCCGGCTTGGTGTCAGCGATCTCTGCAGCAGTGATCTCTGGAACATCAATCGGCTTGATGCTGACGACAGCCTCGTCTGCACGAAGAACCTTGGTGCGCATGACGGCTTCTGAAAGTCGCAGCTGGCGGTCTACTTCGATGACATCTGCAGGGGTTGCCTTCAGATTCACAACGGCGTAGATGCCTTCGGTCTTCTTGTTGATTTCGTAGGCCAAACGACGTTTTCCCCAGATTTCAACGTTGTCGATGGTGCCTCCACCATTGCGAACTACGTTGAGGAATTTGTCGAGGCTTGGAGCAACGGTACGTTCTTCGACTGACGGGTCGAGAATAACCATGAGCTCGTATGGATGCATGACTAACCCACCTCCTTCGGACTAAACGGTTATGGCATTTCCATAACAGGAGGGTAAATAAGCATCGCTACCCAAAGATATGGGCAACCTCTCTACTCTACCTGCTAGACCACCAGGCGAGCAAGCGCTCTTTTGCGACCTCCGAACCGAGTGCGCCCTCTTCGAGTCGAAGTTCCATGAGAAACGCTCTGGCCTCGCCAACTTCGCGACTTGGCTTGAGCCCGAGAAGCTCCATGATCTCTTCGCCACTCAAATCTGGGCGAAGCGAATCGAGCTCTTCTTGCTCGCGAAGGGCGGCGATTCGGTTTTCGAGGTCATCGTAGGCAAACGAGAGCCGCTCGGCTTTGCGCTTGTTTCGCGTTGTGACATCGGCCCGAGTGAGTGCGTGCAGCCGGCTCAGCAGGTCTTCGGCGTCACGAACGTAGCGGCGAACGGCCGAATCGCTCCAACCCTGATCTCCATAACCGAAAAAGCGCAGGTGCAGCTCGATCAGGCGGCTGACGGCACGAATGGTTTCGTTATCAAACTTGAGCGCTTGCATGCGCTTCTTGGCAATGCGCGCACCGACAAGATCGTGCTGATGAAAAGTGACCCCACCACCCGGTTCAAGGCGACGAGTTTTTGGCTTGCCGCAGTCGTGCAACAGCGCGGCAAAGCGCAGCACGAAATCGCCCTCGAGCCCGTAGTTCTTTTCGTAATCGATAGCCTGCTCGACGACGGTCAGGGTGTGTTCGTAGACGTCCTTGTGGTGGTGATGCTCGTCGACCTCTAGCTTGAGCGCGGTGATTTCTGGCAACACCAGCTGAGCGAGGCCCGAATCAACCAGTGCGGTTAGCCCGGCTCGCGGGTTTGCTCCCAGCATCAGCTTCACGATTTCATCACGGACACGCTCGGCAGAGATTATTTCGATGCGCTCGGCCATTGCGACCATGGCGTCAAAGGTTGCCGGTTCAATTTCGAACCCAAGCTGCGACGCAAAGCGGGCGCCACGCATCATGCGAAGGGGGTCGTCGTTAAACGAGCCCTCGGGTTTGCCGGGCGTGCGAATGACTCCGGCAAGAAGGTCTTTTAGTCCGTCGAACGGGTCGACGAAGGTCTTCGAAGGCAGCCGGAGCGCCATCGAGTTGATGGTGAAGTCTCGGCGAAACAGGTCTTCGTCAAGGCTGTTGCCGAAGGCGACCTCTGGCTTGCGACTCTCGGGTTCGTATTTGTCTGCTCGGTAGGTGGTGATCTCTATCTGGTCGCCGCCGACTCTGGCACCGATGGTGCCGAACTCGCGTCCGATGTCCCAGTGCGCATCGACGTAGGGCTTCAGGACCTTGATGATGTCGTCTGGGCGGGCGTCGGTGGTGAAGTCGAGGTCGGGTGCCTTGCGGCCGAGAAAGGCGTCGCGAACCGGGCCACCGACGAGAGATAACTCGAAGCCGGCCTCGCCGAAACGTTTGCCGAGTTCGACAAACAGCGGCTCGTTCGTAATTCGCTCGAGATTGGCGAGCGCCTGGGCAACCGTTTGCATGGCTTTTAGTGTGCCACAGGGTTGCGGGTTTAGGCTTTGTCTAATGAAACCGAACCCAGGTAAACCTAGAGGTCGGATGGTTGAAGAAACCTCCGCGGGCGGTTTTGTCTTGGCTGCTGACGGTAGTCGGAGCGTTGCACTGATCGGGCGCGAAACCCGCAGTGGGCGCCTCGAGTGGTGTGTTCCGAAGGGTCACCCCGAGGGCGACGAGTCAATCGAAGCGGCAGCGGTTCGCGAAGTTGCCGAAGAGACCGGGCTTATCTGCGAGATTCTTGCCCCGCTCGGCATCATCGATTACAAGTTTCAAGCCGGCGGAAAGTTGATTCACAAAACCGTGCACCACTTTCTGATGCAGCAAATTGGTGGCGAGCTAACCATCGAAAACGACCCCGACCAAGAAGCGGTCGACGTCAAATGGGTTGCCCTCGAGGAGCTCTCGGGTATTCTTGCCCACGAAAACGAGCGCAGAATGGCTCGAGGAGTCATCGAGTGGGTGGAGCGCAATTGATTAAGACAGTTATCGCCGCTCTGCTTGCCCTGGGTGGAGTTTTTGCAGCAAACCCGGCAACGGCTCAGGACACCTACGACATCAAAGTTGTGAACGCCAGCGAGATCAACATGGTCGCCAAAGATTCGCGCCTTCCGATCATCATTCGCAACGACTACGACAGCCAAGCGCGAGTGCTGGTTCACGTGAGCGCAAACAATGGCAAAGTGACCTTTCCCGAAGCGACCTACGCGGTGATACCTGGCTTCAGCACCTACACGGCCAAGGTTCCGGTGACCGCGATCTCGAGTGGTGAGGTTGAACTTCAGGTTTGGCTGACCAGCACCACCGGGGTGCGCCTGACCGAAAACGTGACACTGAAGATGAACATCAACGCCGATCTGGAGTTCGTGCTGCTCGGTAGCTTCTTCATCGCGGTCGCAGTCCTCGGCGCTGCCGGTGTGATTCGCACCCTGCGCAAGAAGAAGGTCGCCGCTTGAGTCTCGCGAGGTCCTCTTTGATCATGGCCTCCGGCACGATTGTGTCGCGCATTCTCGGTTTCGTTCGAGCGGTGATGTTGGCGCTGACGATCGGTGTTACGACTAACGCAGCCGACGCTTTCGGCGTCGCCAACCAGTTGCCGAACAACGTTTACGCAATCATCGTCGGAGGCGTGCTCAACGCGGTTCTGGTGCCGCAGATTGTTCGTGCGCTGCATCACAAGGACGGCGGCAAGAGCTACATCGACCGCCTGCTCACCCTGATCATCACCATGTTCTTCGTGGTCACCGTAATCACCACCGCCTTCGCTCCACTGCTGGTGAGCCTCTACACCGCTGGCTGGTCGAGCGAGCAACTCGCCCTCGCAACCGCCTTCGCCTACTGGTGCCTGCCGCAGCTGTTCTTCTACGGTCTCTATTCGATCTTGGGCGAGGTTCTCGATCGCTGGGCTTGCCTCGTTCATTGCGATCTTCGGCGCTGACCCAACCGGGTTCCGAGTGGTCAGCATGTGGGGAGTTGGCGAAATCTCGCTACTTGCCGGCAGCGCAACCCTTGGCGTCGCCGCTCAAGCACTGATCTTGTTCGCGTTCTGGAAGCGCATCGGGCAAAAGTTCAGACTTAACTTTAAGTGGCGCGGGGTTGGGCTTCGCCCGGCTATGAAGACGGCCACCTGGACCCTCGGCATGGTTCTGATCACGCAGATCGGCGGGTTGGTGCAGACCATCATCGCCTCGCAAGCCGCAAGCGCACGTGAAACAAACACCGACTCGACCATTGCGATTGCATCGGTCGCCGCGTCTTCGATCGCCTGGTTGATCTTTATGCTCCCCCACTCAATCGCGACCGTTTCGATTGCAACCGCGTCATTCACCAAGATTTCCACCTTTGCCGCTGCCCAAAAATTCAAAGAACTCAAGGTTCACCTCGGCAAGAGCCTGCGGGCGATTCTTGCAATCAGCGCCCTCTCGACGGCAGTGCTCATGGTGCTCTCATACCCGATAGCTCGCGTATTCGTTGGTGAGTTTCCGTCGACTGCCGCCCTTGGCAACGTCCTAGTCGCAATGCTCTTTGGTTTGATTCCGTTCAGTTTCGTGTTCATGATGCAGAGGGCCTTCTATGCTCTCGAAGACACCAAGAGCCCGTTTGTGTTCACGGTCGCACAGGTTTCGCTGTTTATCGCTGGCGCAATCACCGTCTCGGTCACCGTGCCGGCCCAGTGGCTGGTAGCGGCCATGGCTCTGGTCAACAGCGTGAGCATTACCGTGCAAGCCGCGATTGCCTACCTGGCACTTCGCAAGCGCATCGGGGCTTTCGACGGGCTCAAGCTGTTTAGCGGCGGGTTCTCGATGGTGCTCGCGGCGGCGCTGGCCGGAGGAATCGGCATTTTCACGCTCAACCTCTTCGGCGGTTCGATTCCCGGCTCGTTTGTGTTGGCGTCGGTGTTCGGGGCCGTGGTTTCTTCGAGCGCCGTCGGCGTAGTTATGGTCGCCGTCTACGCAATTGCCCTGAAGTTTCTTAAAGTTCCGGAGGCCGACATTGCGCTGAAGGCAATCAGGGGAATAATCCGCCGATAAAATCATCTTTTAGTTACATAACTAACAGGAGATCCCCTTTGCGCGACGTCATCATCATTGGTTCCGGCCCTGCCGGCTACACCGCGGCTATCTACGCTGCCCGCGCTGGCCTAAGGCCACTACTCATCGCATCCTCGGTCGAGGCCGGCGGCGAGCTGATGAAGACCACTGAGGTCGAAAACTATCCTGGTTTTCCGGACGGCCTTCTCGGACCGGACCTTATGGCCAACTTTCAGGCACAGGCCGAGCGCTTCGGCACCGAAATTCTCTTGGACGACGTAATCGAGGTCGACCTGCGCGGCGACGTGAAGATCCTAAAGACCGGCGAAGGCAAGACCTTTGAGGCCAAAACCGTAATCTTGGCCACTGGAGCCGCCTACCGCGAGCTCGGTTTGCCGCGCGAGAAGGAGCTTTCGGGTCACGGAGTTTCGTGGTGCGCAACCTGCGACGGCTTCTTCTTCAGACAGAAGACCATTGCCGTGGTTGGCGGTGGCGACTCGGCTATGGAAGAAGCAAACTTCCTCACTCGCTTCGCCGACAAGGTTTACCTGATTCACCGTCGCGACAGCTTCAAGGCGTCGAAGATCATGCAAGACCGCGCCCTAGCCAACCCGAAGATCGAAGTTATCTGGAACTCGGCCATTGCCGAGCTAAAGGGTGAGGCAAAACTTGAGGCTGTCACCCTCGAAGACACCGTAACCGGTGAAAAGCGTGACCTTGCACTTGACGGCCTGTTCATTGCCATCGGTAATGACCCAAGAGTCTGGTTGGTTGAAGACCAATTGGAACTAACACCGGAGAAATTCATCAAGGTTGATGGGCGCTCGTCCAAGACCACTCTCCCCGGTGTGTTTGCCTGCGGCGATGTAATCGACCCGACCTACCGCCAGGCGATCACCGCCGCTGGCTCTGGGTGTGTCGCAGCGCTAGACGCCGAGCACTACCTAACATCCCACTAGATTTCTAATTAGCAAAAGAAGGAACCCAAATGTCGAAGCACGTAACCACCGCCGAATGGCAGTCCGTAGTACTAAACAGCTCGAAGCCAGTGCTTGTTGACTTCTGGGCCGAGTGGTGTGGCCCTTGCCGCCAGGTTTCACCGATCGTTGACGAGATTGCTGGCGAGTACGCCGACAAGCTCGAGGTCGTCAAGGTAAACGTAGACGAAGAGCCGGGCCTTGCTCAGCAGTACGGCATCACCGGAATCCCTGCCCTGCAGGTTTTCCAGGGTGGCCAGCTGGTCAAGCAGATGGTTGGCGCTCGTCCGAAGGCCGTATTACTTCAGGACCTCGCTGAATTCATCGGCTAGTCTTTACAGATAAACCCAATGGCGCGTTGAACTAAAACACGCCTGAAGGGGGCCGCATGCGCAAAAACCAAGACACTTGGTTAGACGCCTATTCCGCCCGCGCTCACAACCTCTCAGTTTCTGAAGTTCGGGCACTTTTTGCCGTGGTGTCACGCCCCGAAGTAGTTTCACTCGCCGGCGGCATGCCCTACGTTTCGGCTCTCCCCAAAGATTTGCTGCGCGAAGCCTACGACTCGGTGATGAAAACCAAGGGCGACCTGGCGATTCAGTACGGCGGCGGTCAGGGCGACCTAACTCTTCGCGATCAGACCCGTGAGCTAATGGCCCTTGAGGGTATTCGCTCCTC
The DNA here is from genome assembly GCA_044372535.1 of Rhodoluna sp. Taxonomy (GTDB): domain Bacteria; phylum Actinomycetota; class Actinomycetes; order Actinomycetales; family Microbacteriaceae; genus Rhodoluna. The sequence continues at coordinate 19,684 of JBILRS010000003.1, read as the reverse complement.
GGTCGAGGACATCGTGATTACGACCGGTTCACAGCACGGACTCGAGCTGCTCAGCGGACTGTTTCTAGAAAAGGACGACGTGGTTTTGGCCGAGGGCCCTTCATACGTCGGCGCGCTTGGCATTTTCAGGCACTACCAGGCCCACGTGGAACATGTGCTCACCGACAACGACGGCATGATTCCCGAAGCGCTCGAGGCGACCATCAAAGCGCTCAAGGCGAAATCGCGCAAAATCAAGTTTCTCTACCTGGTGCCGAACTTCGCCAACCCTTCCGGTGTGACTCTCGCGAAGGAAAGACGCGGCAAGATCCTCGAACTCTGCCGCAAAAACCACATTTTGGTGGTCGAAGACAACCCCTACGGCCTGCTCTACTTCGATCAGCCGGTGCCGGACGCGCTTAGATCGATGGACGAAGACGGAGTCGTCTATTTGGGCTCATTTTCGAAGATTTTGGCGCCCGGATTCCGCGTTGGCTACGTCCTAGCCCCACCGGCGATTCGCGACAAGCTGGTTCTGGCCAACGAATCGGCCATTCTTTGCCCGTCATCGTTCAGTCAGATGATGATTTCTTCGTATTTGGCCCATGCCGACTGGAAAAAGCAGGTTGACTCCTTCAGGGGCGTCTATCGGGAGCGCAGGGACGCCGCCCTGAGCGCGATGGCGGAATACCTTCCCCAGCTCGAAACCACCCGCCCCGAAGGCGGCTTCTACCTCTGGGTCACCCTGCCAGATGGCATGGACTCGAGGGCCATGTTGCCTCTAGCGGTGGAAGAACTCGTTGCCTACACGCCCGGCACCGCGTTCTACGGCGACGGTACAGGCCAAAACAAGCTTCGGATCTGCTATTCATACCCGACACCGGAGCGCATAAACCTAGGTATCCAAAGGCTTTCAGGTGTTATCAACCACCAGGTGGAGCTTCTCGAAACATTCGGCAAGCAGGGCTCAAAGCTCTAACCAGCGCGCTTTCGCGGCCCTTGGTGGTAAAACCCCTAATCGTTAGGGTCCTAACGATTTAGTGAGGGTCTAGCTCGATGTTCATCTCTTCGATGATGCGATTGAGGTCGGCAACCGAGGCAAAATCAATTACAATCTGGCCTTTGGCCTTGCCAATACTGATGCGCACGCTCGTGCCAAGCTTGTCGCCGAGCTGGTCGGCGATGCCCTTGAGCGAATCCTGACGTCTGCCCGGCTTGATCTTGCCGCGCTTCTCGGTTGGGCGATCGATGGCGACCAACTCTTCGAGCGAGCGAACCGAAAGGCCCTCGTTAATCACCTTGTTAGCGAGCTCAACCATGCGCTCCTCGCTGGCAGCCCCAAGCAGGGCGCGGGCGTGACCGGCACTCAAGACACCGGCGGCAACCTTGCGCTGCACCTGGGTCGGGAGCTTCAGAAGCCTGATGGTGTTAGTGATTCGGGGGCGCGAGCGTCCGATGCGCTCGGCTAGCTGGTCTTGGGTGATGCCAAAGTCTTCAAGCAGCTGCTGGTAAGCACTGGCCTCTTCGAGCGGGTTTAGGTCGCTGCGGTGCAAGTTTTCGAGCAGTGCGTCGCGCAGCATGTTTTCGTCGGCGGTTTCGCGAATAACCGCAGGGATCTTGTCTAGACCGGCCTCTTTTGAAGCGCGAAGTCTGCGCTCACCCATAATCAGTTCGTAAGAGCCGTCAGAGATTTCACGAACCACGATTGGCTGCAGAACGCCGAGTTCTTTGATCGAGTGAACCAATTCGGCAAACGCCTCTGGCTCGTATGCGCTTCTGGGCTGCTTGGCGTTCGGCACGATCGCGTTCAGGTTCAGGTAGCCAAAGCGGGCACCCGGCACGGGCACGAGGTTGTCGTCTTGGCTGCCGCCCTCGTTGAAGAACACGTCGATTGGGCGTTCCACCGGGTCGGTAGGAATCAGTGCGCCGATACCGCGACCGAGGCCGCTCTTTCTATCTGCCAAGTTGTGCTCCTCTGTTTGCAATCTCGATGGCGGCTTCCAAGTATGAAATGGCGCCCGGTGAGCGGCGATCGTAGGTAATTACGGTCTTACCGTAGCTCGGCGCCTCAGAAACGCGCACAGAGCGCGGAATCACACTGTTCAAAACCTCGGTCTTGAAGTGGTTTCGGACCTCGTTGGCGACGTCTGTAGCGAGATTCGTGCGGTTATCGAACATGGTCAACAACACTGTCGAAATGACCAGGTCGCGGTTGAGTTGCTTCTTGATCATGTTGATGTAGTTTTCAAGCTGCTCAACGCCTTCGAGCGCGTAGTACTCGCACTGAATAGGCACCAGAACCTCACGAGCGGCAACCCAAGCGTTGATGGTTAGCAAGCCGAGACTCGGCGGGCAGTCGATGAAGATGTAGTCGGGTGGCGACATGGTGGTTTCGAGGTAGGTCTCGATGGCCGTGCGAAGCCTTTGCTCGCGAGCAACCATCGAAACGAGCTCTAGCTCGGCACCGGTGAGGTGGATGGTGGCTGGAACGCAGGTAAGACCCGGCATTTCAGGGCTGACCTTGATCACTTTCTCTAGCGGGACATCGCCCACCAAAACCTCGTAGATGCTTTCTATTGCTGCGTGGTGTTCGATTCCGAGGGCTGTAGATGCGTTGCCCTGCGGGTCTAGGTCGATGACGAGAACCTGCAGCCCCTTGGAGGCTAGCGCAGCGGCAATGTTGACGGCCGTTGTGGTCTTACCAACTCCACCTTTTTGGTTTGAGATGGTGAAAATGCGTGTTTTGGCGGGCCTTGGGAGGCGCTGCGACTCGACCGTGGCCAATCGCTCACCGTTTTCGTAGAGCTCTCTGGCGAGTGGGGTGCCTAAATCATCGGGATGTTTCACGTGAAACAACCTCCTGCCAACCGGTAGGTTCGGGGCTGACCTCTTCGCGACCCGCAGGGTAGCCCAAACCAGGCACTACTGACGGTTTCGTAGCTGACGACGCTTCCGCGGCCGACAATGCTTCGTTTGAGGTGCTCAATTATGTTCTCCGGTGAGTTTCTAAAGGTTCAGATTAGCCTAGTTCTGACCACGGTGGTGGGGTCAGACAGATGTTCAGCGCCAACTGTGAGCAAATCAAAGCCGGCGAGCTTGAGTTTCTTGCTCAATTTCTGGGCTTCGACGATTTCGTCGGCCGCTTTCGAGCCCTTGAGCGCCAAAAGCTCCCCGCCCTCGCGGATTAGATCGATGGTGAGCCTAAGCAGTTTCGAGAGGTTAGAGACGGCGCGTGCAGTGACGATATCAAAGACCTCACCCACTTCTTCGGCCCGAGCTCGCAGCACAACTACGTTCGTTAGTCCGAGTTCCTGCACCTGAGCCTTGAGCCAGTCGGATCTGCGCTCCATTGGTTCGATCAGGGTGAAGTGAGCATTGGGTTGGGCAATCGCCATCGGGATGCCAGGCAATCCGGCACCCGAACCTACATCAGCCACTGTTTTACCGTCGGCGACCAACTGGGCAACAACGGCACTGTTCAGAATGTGGCGCGACCAAAGAATCTCCAATTCGCGCGGACCCAGCAACCCGAGGGTGTCAGAATCCCGTGCCAAAGCCTTCGCATAAGCACGCGCAAGCTCAATGCGGTCACCAAAGATAGCCTTGGCAACTGCTGGTTCCTGCTCTACTGACATCACAATCAATCTTCCATGTTTCACGTGAAACTATGCCAAAGAAAAAGGCCGAGGTTTTAGCCCCGGCCCGTTTCTACTGCTATTTAGGCGGGTTTGACCACAATGTGGCGGTCTTTGCCTTCGCCCTCAGACTCTGAGACTAGTCCAGCTTCCGAGACCAGATCGTGAACGATCTTGCGCTCGTAAGAAGACATCGGCTTCATTGGCACTGGCTCGCCAAGGTCTTTGACCTTGTCGATGATGCGATTGACGATTCGAGTGATGTCGTCTACGCGCTTTTGACGCGAGCCACCTACATCGAGAATCAAACGGCTGAAGCTATTTGTCTTCACCTGAACGGCGAGTCTGGTTAGCTCCTGCAAAGCTTCGACGGTCTCTGGCTCCGAAATCAGGCGAAGGTTGCTGTCTTCTTCGGCGCTGATCTCTAGGTAAGCGCGTCCTTGACGAACGTCGATGTCAATGTCGCCCTCCAAGTCGAAGATGTCCAAGAACTCTTCTAGATAGTCGGCGGCGATGTCGCCCTCGGCCTCTAGCGCCTTGACGTCGGTCGCAGCCGGGGCGTCGTCGATGGTCTGCTCTGCTGCGGTTTCGGTCATTTCTTCGGTGACCTCAACAGCTGCTTCTGTGGTCTCTTTTTTCGGCATTTCTCTCCTACTTGCGCTTCTTACTGCGCTTTTTACTTACAGGCTGGGCCCGTTGGCTGTTTTCGCGAACGATGTCGATTGTCTCGGCTTCGCTCTCGAGTTCTTCGATGACCTCGGCAATTTTGCCCTTCTTGGCAAGGCGGGTCTGGCGTTCTTCGAATGCCTGCGAACCTGGGGTTGGCATGCGACGGATCACGAAGTACTGCTGGCCCATGGTCCAGAAGTTAGAGGTTAGCCAGTAGAACATCAGACCGAGAGGGAATGCGATACCCGATACCGCGAAAATTAGCGGGAACGCGTAAAGCATGATCTTCTGGGTTTGCATGTACTGGCTGGTCATTGTCGCGGCGTTCTGATTCTTCGCCATGATCTGCTTCTGGGTGATGAACTGGGACACAGTCATCAGGATGATCATGGTGATTCCGAGAACCCAGACCGAGATGTTGCCGTCTGCGGTGCTGAGTGAGTGCTTTAGCGGAGCGCCCACGAAGGTGGATTCCTCGAATGAGTTAGCAAGTTCGATGTCCATGAATGCGACACCCTTGGCACCCTGAGAAGCGGTCTGAAGAACGCTAAAGAGGCTAAAGAAGATAGGCATCTGGAGCAGGATAGGCAGGCAAGAGCTGAGCGGGTTTGAACCGGTTCGCTTGTAGAGGTCCATCTGCTCTTTGGCAAACTTCTCACGCGACTCGCGGTCAGTCTTTCCCTTGTACTTCTTCTGAAGCTTTGCAAGTTCAGGCTGCACCAACATCATGTTGCGCTGGCTCTTGATCTGCTTGACGAAGATTGGAATCAGGGCGATTCGCACTACGAGCACTAGGCAAACGATCGAAAGTACCCAGGTAACACCCCAGGTCGAATCCAAACCGAAGAACGTAAATACGGTGTGGAAAGTGGAGAGAATCAGCTCGATGAGCCACTTAATTGGCCAGAGAATGTCAGGCATCTCGTTTAGCCCTTCCTTGGTTGGGGTGAAACAAATCCGTTGTCCATCACTAGAAAGTGGTTGGTGCCAGGCTTGACCGGGTCAACACCACCCTTAGCAAAGGGGTTGCAGCGAAGTATTCGCCAAGTGGTAAGTACCACGCCAGCTAGCACTCCTCTTTGTTGCACCTGCTCTAACCCGTAGGCGGAGCAGGTTGGGTAATACCGGCAAACATCCCCGTAAAGAGGAGATATCGCCTTGCGGTAACCCTTGAGGAACAAGATGATCGCATTTCGTGGAACCAGCCAGAACCAAACCAAAAGCCTCATGCCTTGGTTCGTTTCTGGAAGGCTCCATCAAATGCAGCCAAAACTTCTTCTCGAAGTCTATTCCAGTCGAGCTCTGCAGACCCCGGTAAGGCCCGGACCACTAGAGAGTAATTGCTTGGGTTCGACTTCAAGATTTCGGCAGCAATGCTGCGCAGTCTTCTCTTGGTGAGATTTCTGCCCACTGCCCCGGCGACCGGTTTACCTACGAGAAAACCAAAGCGGGCGTGAGGCTGGGCCTCATCCCGCTTTAGGTAGATGATTACGTGGTCGCTTACCTGCTTGTTGCCAGCCTTCATAGTCGACTTGAAGTCGAGTGCCGAAGTCAGGCGGTTCTCGCGTGCGAGCACCTTGGGTAGGTGTTTAGGCCGAAAGCTCTACGCGGCCCTTGCGACGACGCGCTGCCAAGATGGCGCGGCCGGCACGGGTCTTCATGCGCAGACGGAATCCGTGGGTCTTCGCACGACGACGGTTGTTCGGCTGAAAGGTACGCTTGCTCATTGGTGATCACTCCAAAGCTTGATTGTTGGATCTTGGTTGGTAGCGGAAGCTTCCGCCGAAATGCAGCTTCACCGATCCAAGGCAAAGCAACCTGTTAAACCTATGGCATCAAGGGGTCCTGGGTCAAGTTGTTTAACCAAAATCTTTTCCTCGAGAAACCTCAACGCTTGGCTGTTTATAACGGTTCGATTTAGACACGCCGTACCGATTTGCAATTACATCTGGATATTCGGTTGAATACCTCAGTGGCGTTAACCCGAGGGGTTCTCCACAACCCAAAATTTAGTTATCCACAGATGTGCACAACTGCAATTACCTGTGGAAAACTATTGGAGTTTCCGACGAGTTGAGGATCACGAAATGGCTGAAGACGGCGCAATTGCTGGCCTCTGGGCTCGCACGCGTGAAGCTTTGGCTGTGGATGACCGGGTTAGCCCAGCCATGCAGGGGTTCCTGGATTTGGCCGAAGTTCAAGGTGCGCTCGGCGATTGCCTCTACCTCGAGGTTCCCAACGATTTGTCTCGTTCGATGCTCGATCAGCGCATTCGCCCCATAATCGAAGACCTTTTGAGGACCAATCCTGAAAACGGAGGAATCGCCAACTTCAGGGTGACTACCAACCCCGACATCGAACCGGTTTTCGGTTCCACGTCAAACCCAACCGTTAGCGATTTCGATGAGCTCACGGTTGCCGCAACTCCAGTAGTCGAACCTGCGCGAACTCCAAACAGCTCCGGCTTTGAAACCCGACTCAACCCGAAGTACACCTTCGACAGCTTCGTCATGGGCTCAACCAACATTCTGGCCAGATCGGCAGCGTTCGCCGTAGCCGATAAACCAGCCGGCGCATACAACCCACTTTTCATTTACGGCAAGTCGGGCTTGGGTAAGACTCACCTGCTGCACGCAATCGGCCACGAGGCCATGAGCCTCTACCCGCGATTCAAAGTTCGCTATGTTTCGAGCGAGGAGTTCACCAACGACTTCATCAACGCCATTCGAAACAACAACTCAAACTCGTTCATCAACGAATACCGAAACGTCGACATTCTCTTGATCGACGACATCCAGTTCCTATCTGGAAAATCCGAGACTCAGGAAGCCTTCTTCCACACCTTCAACGCGCTGCACAACCACAACAAGCAGGTAGTCATTACCAGCGACGTAGAGCCGAGTCAGCTCAGCGGGTTTGAAGATCGCATGCTTTCACGCTTCGAGTGGGGCTTAAAGACCGATATCCAGGCCCCTGCACTCGAAACCCGCATCGCCATTTTGCGCAAGAAAGCAGAGACCGAGAAGGTTCGAGTCACCGACGACATCCTCGAGTACATCGCCGAGCGCGTATCTAGTAACGTCCGTGAATTGGAGGGAACGCTGATCCGCGTAACCGCCTTCGCTAACCTTTCGCGAAACCAGATCGACATGCCGCTGGTTCAAACGGTTCTAAAGAATGTGCCATCTGTTTCTGAAGACACCAGCGTTCAGGCCGCCGACATCATTCGAGCTGTGAGCGACTACTTCAAAATCAGCCCGGACGACCTTTACGGAAACTCGCGCATCCAGGCAATTGCTATGGCCCGCCAAATCGCAATGCACCTCTGCCGAGAGATGACTCCTCTATCGCTACCCAAAATCGGCCAGATTTTTGGTGGCCGAGACCACACCACGGTTATGTACGCGACACGCAAAATCACGGCGATGATGAACGACCGCAGGTACATTTACAACCAGGTGACAGACATAATTGGCCGAATTCGAGCAGATCAGCGTTAATTCACCTGTATACAAACCTGTGGACAGTTGTGGATAACTCGAAATAAACCCTGAATAACCGGTAAACAGACTGTGTACTCAAAAAATCTAATCCACAAGCAAAGCAGTTATCCACAGACTTACACACAGTTGTGTATACATCTTTCACCGATGTAGTTTCCATAAAGTTATTGGCCAAGAGTGGTTTATCCACATATTCCACAGGGGTTAATAATGTTGTTAAAGATTAAAGATTAAATAGCTCACCCATAACGAATTACTGAACCAAAGCTGTTTATGGCAAGATTGATTTTCGGGCCAAGCCAATAAAGACAGGGGACCTCTTGAAGTTCCAGGTAAACAGAGACGCACTAAGCGAAGCGGTTTCTTTCGCCGTACGCATGCTTCCTCAGAAGAAGACTCTTCCGATCCTGAATGCGATCTTGATCGAGGCTGATGCCAACGCCATTCGTCTCAGCGTTTATGATCACGAGGTATCAGCAAGAGTTGAAATCGTCGCTCAGGTTGAGTCAGCTGGCCGGGCCCTAGTCTCAGGTCGCCTGATGAGCGACATCACCAGCAAGCTTCCGAACGCCCCGATCGAGATGTCTCTCGACGCTAACAAAGTTCTAGTCAAGTGCGGTTCTGCAAAGTTCACTTTGCTAACTATGCCTGTCGAAGAGTACCCAAACCTTCCTGAGCTTCCTGAGGCTGCCGGAACAGTTACCGGTGAAGACTTCGAGAGTGCCGTAAACCAGGTTGTTGTTGCCGCTTCAAAAGAAGACTCAACCCCACAGCTAAACGGAATCCTCTTGGAAACCGAAGACAAGACCATCACCATGATGGCCACCGACCGCTACCGCATTGCAAAGCGCGAACTAACCTGGCGAGCAGCCGCCTCAACCGGAGCATCTTCTTCATTGGTTATGGCAAAGACACTCCGCGAAGTATCAAAGAGCTTCGCAAACCAGGGCGACATCACCATTGCGATCAACAAAACCGAGGGTCGCGAGATGATCGGCTTCAAGGCAGGTAATCGCTCGGTCACCTCGCTACTCCTCAAAGGCACATTCCCGGCCGTCCGTGCTTTGTTTCCAGACGAGATCCCAAGTTTCGCCATCGTCGCTACCCAAGAGCTGATTGATTCGGCCAGACGCGTTTCTCTAGTTCTCGAGCGCGACGACTTTATTCGTTTCGTGTTCGAAGATGGCTCACTAACGCTCGAGGCCACCGGCAACGAGACCGCACAAGCTTCAGAAAGCATCAACGCCGAACTTTCTGGTGACCAAATCGCTCTAGAACTGAAGCCTCAGCTCCTGATCGACGGCCTAACTGGTATTCACAGTGAGTTCGTCAAGGTTGCTTTTGTTCGCAGCGAAAACCCAAACAAGCCAGGACCGGTCTTGTTGTCTAGCCACGGCTCGAAAGAGAAAACCGAAGAAGACAACTTCCGCTACCTACTTCAGCCGCGCAGCCCTCTGGCTCGCTAGGCAAAAAACCCCGAAAGGCAACAAAGATGCACATTGGACTAATTGGTCTAGGCAAAATGGGCGGCAACATGCGCACCCGTCTTCGCAACAACGGAATCGAAGTTACCGGCTACGCTCGCACCCGCGATGTAAGCGACGTTGACTCGATCGCAGAAATGGTCGCGGCTCTGCCGAGCCCAAAGATTGTTTGGGTCATGGTTCCTCACGGCGCCCCAACCGACTCGGTAATCGACGAGCTTTCGACCCTTCTAGGCGAGGGTGACTTGATCATCGAGGGTGGTAACTCGCGTTTCTCCGATGACATCCGTCACGCAGCCGAGCTAGCTCCCAAGGGTATTGGTTACCTGGACTGCGGTGTCTCGGGCGGCGTTTGGGGTCTTCAAAACGGTTACGGCCTGATGGTCGGTGGTCCGGAGGACCTAGTAAAGCGCGCGATGCCGATCTTCGACGCACTACGCCCCGAGGGTGAAGTAAGCGAAGGATTCGTTCACGTTGGTGAGCACGGCGCCGGCCACTACGCCAAGATGGTGCACAACGGCATCGAGTACGCCATGATGCAGGCATTCGCCGAGGGCTACGAGCTTCTTGAGAAGAAAGAAATTATCAAGGACGTCCCAGGCACATTCAAGGCTTGGCAGCGCGGAACGGTTGTTCGCTCGTGGTTGCTCGACCTAATGGTTCGTGCCCTCGAAGAAGACAAGCACCTAGACAAGATCCGCGGCTACGTGGATGACTCGGGTGAGGGTCGCTGGACCGTCGAAGAGGCAATTGCCAACGCGGTTCCGATGCCAGCAATCACCGCATCACTGTTCGCTCGATTCTCGAGCCGACAGGATGACTCACCAGCCATGAAGGCAGTAGCTGCTCTTCGCCAGCAGTTCGGTGGTCACGCGGTTAAGAAAGCCGAATAGCAAAAAGAAACTTAAGTCGAAAGGGTGAGATGTTAGTTAGACACCTCACCCTTTCGCATTTTCGGAACCACACGGCTACCGATCTGGCACTGCACCCGGGCGTCAACCTTCTGGTTGGCTTCAATGGCCAGGGCAAGACCAACCTCGTTGAGGCGATTGCCTACCTAGCGACCCTTAGCTCTCATCGAGTGGCCGGTTACCAGCCACTGATTCAGCACGATCAACCACAGTCAATAATCAGAGCCCTGGTCTCGCACGATGAACGAGACGTTTTGGTCGAGCTTGAGCTCAACCGGGACACCCCGAATAGGGCACGAATTAATAAATCAGATGCGAAGCGCGTGCGTGACGTGCTCGGCGTAGTGAACACCGTGGTGTTCGCGCCCGAGGATCTCGACATTGTGAAGAAAGACCCCAGCAACCGCCGCGCCTTCATCGACGGACTCGTGGTTCAGGTTTGGCCGCGGTTCGCTGGTGTTTACAGCGACTACGACCGAGTCCTCAAGCAGAGAAACACGCTGCTCAGAACGGCCAGGCAGACCGGCACCCGTGGCAGCTCGCTGAGCACCCTTGATGCCTGGGATGAACAGATGGTTCGCCTGGGCTCCGAAATAGTGAACGCGCGCCTCGATCTCATCGAGCGCCTGAGGCCCTTTCTAACCAGCGCATACCAAGACATCGCCATCGCAAACAACGAGCCGACAATCATGGTTCGTTCCAGCCTGGTCGGTGCTCAGGTGCTCGACGAGGAAGACGAACTGCCTTACCTGTCTTTCACCGAGCGAGGCGCGGTCGAAACGATGTACCAAGAAAAGCTGGCATCGGTTCGAACCAAAGAACTCGAGCGTGGCATCACGCTGATCGGCCCGCACCGCGACGACCTCGTGCTGCTTCTAGGCGGCAAAGCGGCAAAGCTTTATGCCAGCCACGGTGAGTCTTGGTCTTACGCTCTCGCTCTCAGGTTGGCGTCCATGAAATTGCTTCGCGAAGAAACCAGAACCGGCGACCCGATCTTGATACTCGATGATGTGTTTGCAGAACTCGATGCAGGCCGTCGAGCCCGCCTGGCCGAGCTGGTTGCCGATAACGAACAGGTGCTGATTACCGCGGCGGTTGCCGAAGACGTGCCAAGCCTGCTGAAGGCAAACCTATTTCAAGTTGAAGCGGGGGTGGTTTCACATGGAGCGTGATTTCGCCCAAGAGTTCTACTGGCGAATGCGCGAGGCGGTGACCGGTCGCCTGAGCCGCGACGCCAAGCGTATCAAGGAGCGCAAAGAGCGTGGTGGTTCGAAGCCTTTTGAGAAGGGGCGCGACCCGCTAACCGCGCTAGAGACCGTGGACGCGCTCTTCGCCGACTTCAGTTGGAGTGGCGAGCTGGCCGAGGCTGATCTATTCAATCGATGGTCTGAGTTGGTCGGCGAACAGACCGCGGCGAATTCGACACCAGAGACCCTGACCGAATCCACGCTGACCGTAAGGTGCAAATCGACCGCTTGGGCAACCCAGTTGAGACTCATGCAGGCCGACATTCTGCAACGCATTAACGATGCCTACCCGGACCTCGGAATCACCGAACTAAAGATGCTTGGTCCGGCCGCTCCTAGCTGGAAGAAGGGGCCTAGATCCGTGCCCGGAAGAGGCCCTCGCGACACCTATGGATAACCAAGGATTGTCGGTGCTCGAGGGTAGAATTTAGGTGTTAGCTACCCCGAATATCAGTCGCTCACCGGAGCGCTTTTCTACGGGCCTAACCCGGTATAAAAGGAGCTCCAGGCAATATGTCTACACCCGAAAACAATTACGATTCAAGCAACATTCAAGTACTTGAGGGTCTAGAGGCGGTTCGCAAACGTCCTGGTATGTACATCGGCTCCACCGGTCCCCGAGGTCTTCACCACCTCGTCTATGAAATCGTCGACAACTCTGTCGATGAAGCTCTCGCCGGCTACTGCGACTCGATCCAGGTAACCATCACCAAAGAGGGCTGGATCCGCTGCCAAGACAACGGCCGAGGCATCCCCGTTTCGATTCACCCAACAGAGGGCATCTCAACCGTTCAGGTTGTTCTGACCATCCTTCACGCCGGCGGTAAGTTCGGTGGCGGCGGCTACGCCGTTTCGGGCGGTCTGCACGGTGTGGGTGCGTCCGTAGTAAACGCACTTTCAACCAAACTTCGCGTCAAGGTAGCCCGCGAGGGTTTCTTCTGGACCCAGTCTTACCAAATCGGTGTGCCAGACGCCCCGCTAGCAAAGGCCGAGGCAACCGAGACCACCGGCACGATGATCGAGTTCGAGCCGAGCGCCGAGATTTTCGAAACCATCGAGTACGACTACGAAACCCTGCGTGCACGGTTCCAGCAGATGTGTTTCTTGAACAAGGGCCTCGCGATTTCGCTGAAAGACGAGCGTTCCGGCCGCGAAGACTCGTACCTCTACGAGAAGGGCCTGATCGACTACGTCGAATACCTGAACGCCTCGAAGAAGGGCGAACTGGTCAACCAAGAGATCATCTCGATCGAATCCGAGACCAAAGAGAAGAACATGTCGGTCGAGTTGGCCCTTCAGTGGACCAACGCCTACACCGAGAGCGTGCACACCTACGCGAACACCATCAACACTCACGAGGGTGGTACTCACGAAGAAGGCTTCAGAGCCGCGCTGACCACACTGCTTAACAAGTACGCTCGCGCGACCAACCTGCTGAAAGAGAAAGACGAGAACCTCTCGGGCGACGACTGTCGCGAGGGCCTAACCGCTGTCATCTCGATCAAACTAAGCGAGCCTCAGTTCGAGGGTCAGACCAAGACCAAGCTAGGCAACACCGAGGCCAAGGCATTTGTGCAGAAGGTCGTCAACGAGCAACTCGGCGACTGGCTAGACCGCAACCCAAACGTTGCCAAAGAGATTATTCGCAAGGCGATTCAAGCAGCAACCGCGCGCCAGGCCGCGCGAAAGGCCCGCGAAGCAACCCGACGCAAGGGACTTCTCGAGTCAGGCGGCATGCCTGGCAAGCTCCGCGACTGCTCGAGCCGCGACCCGAAGCTCTCTGAGATTTACATCGTTGAGGGTGACTCGGCCGGTGGTTCGGCCATGCGTGGTCGCAACCCAGAGACCCAGGCGATTCTGCCGCTGCGCGGAAAGATCTTGAACGTTGAGCGCGCCCGCCTTGACCGCATGCTCGCCAACACCGAAGTTCAGGCTCTAATCACCGCATTCGGCACCTCGATCGGCGACGAATTCGACATCGAGAAGGCCCGCTACCACAAGTGCGTTTTGATGGCCGACGCCGATGTTGACGGTCAGCACATCCGCACTCTCTTGCTGACCCTTCTCTACCGCCACATGCGTCCGCTGATTGAAGCTGGCTACGTTTACCTCGCGCAGCCACCGCTTTACCGAATCAAGTGGTCGAACGCTCCGCACCAATACGTTTACTCAGACGCAGAGCGCGATGCGGCACTTGAAGAAGGCGCTAAGGCCGGCCGCAAGATTCCGAAAGAAAACTCGATCCAGCGCTACAAGGGTCTTGGTGAGATGGACTACACCGAGCTGTGGGACACCACCATGGACCCCGAGCGCCGCACATTGCTTCAGGTCACCCTGAGCGATGCCGCCCAAGCCGACCACACGTTCTCAACCCTGATGGGCGACGACGTTGAGGCCCGCCGAACCTTTATTCAGCAGAACGCCGCCGACGTTCGATTCCTAGACATCTAAGCCTGAGAGAAGAAAACAATGGCTGACGAAACAACCACACCAAGCACCTTCGACCACGTAGAGCAGGTCGACCTCCAGGTCGAAATGCAGCGCTCCTACCTCGACTACGCGATGAGCGTCATCGTCGGGCGAGCACTTCCAGACGTTCGCGACGGCCTAAAGCCTGTTCACCGCCGCGTGCTTTACGCGATGTACGACGGTGGCTACCGCCCAGACAAGCAGTTCAGCAAGTGCTCGCGCGTTGTCGGCGACGTCATGGGTCAATTTCACCCACACGGCGACGGCGCGATCTACGACACCCTCGTTCGTCTCGTCCAAGACTGGGTTCTTCGCTACCCGCTAGTTTCCGGTCAGGGAAACTTCGGCTCACCGGGTAATGACCCTGCGGCCGCCCCTCGTTACACCGAGTGCCGCATGGCCAACCTCGCCCTCGAGATGGTTCGCGATATCGACGAAGAAACCGTCGACTTTCAAGACAACTACGACGGCCGCACCCAAGAGCCGACCATTCTGCCAAGCCGAATTCCGAATCTGCTAATCAATGGTTCGATTGGTATCGCGGTTGGTATGGCGACCAACATCCCGCCACACAACCTCCGAGAGGTTGCCTCGGGTGCCCAGTGGTTCCTAGAAAACCCGAACGCCACCCAAGAAGAGCTTCTCGCCGCGCTGATGGCGCGCATCAAGGGCCCAGACTTCCCAACCGGCGCTCAGATCCTCGGCACCCGCGGAATCATCGACGCCTACACAACCGGTCGCGGCTCGATCACCATGCGCGCGGTTGTCAACGTTGAAGAGCTGCACAACCGCACCTGCCTAGTTGTCACCGAGCTTCCGTACCAGGTGAACCCAGACAACCTGGCCCAGCGCATCGCCGAGCTCGTCAAAGAAGGCAAGCTCACCGGCATAGCCGACATTCGCGACGAAACCTCTGGTCGCACCGGCCAGCGCCTAGTCATCGTCTTGAAGAAGGATGCCGTAGCCAAGGTCGTTTTAAACAACCTCTACAAGATGACCCCGCTGCAAGAAAACTTTGGCGCAAACATGCTCGCCCTGGTTGACGGTGTGCCTCGCACACTGAGCATCGACGGCTTCATTCGCTACTGGGTCGAACACCAGATCGAAGTGATCGTTCGCCGCACCCAGTTCCGCCTGCGCAAGGCCGAAGAACGTGCGCACATTCTGCGCGGTTACCTAAAAGCCCTCGACGCACTAGACGCCGTAATCGCCTTGATTCGCAAGAGTGCCACCGTGGACGACGCCCGCGACGGACTCATTGACCTGCTAAAGATCGACGAGCTTCAGGCCCGCGCGATCTTGAACATGCAGCTACGCCAGCTGGCAGCCCTTGAGCGCCAGAAGATCATCGACGAAGCCGCCGAACTCGAAGCCCAAATCGTCGAGTACAAGGCGATCATCGCCGACCCGGTTCGCCAGCGCTCAATCATCAGTGAAGAGCTCGCCGAGGTTGTCGAGCGCCACGGCGACGACCGTCGCACCGAAATCGTCTTCACCGGCGACGGAACCATGAACATGGAAGACCTGATCCCAGAAGAAGAGATGGTCATCTCGCTCACCCGCGGTGGCTACATCAAGCGCACCAAGAGCGACAACTACCGCTCACAGCACCGCGGCGGCAAGGGCGTCAAGGGCGCAAGCCTTCGAGCCGACGACGTGGTCGAGCACTTCTTCGTGACCACCACTCACCACTGGCTGCTGTTCTTCACAAACAAGGGACGCGTCTACCGAGCCAAGGCCTACGAGGTTCAAGAGGCCGGCCGCGACGCGAAGGGCCAGCACGTAGCCAACCTGCTTTCACTGCAGCCGGACGAGTCGGTAGCCCAGGTTCTCGACATGAAGGACTACAAGGCCGCTCCTTACCTAGTGCTCGCCACCCGCGAAGGTCTCGTAAAGAAGACCTCCCTCGAGGCCTATGACACCGCCCGCACCGGCGGAATCATCGCCATCAAGCTGCGCGAAGGTGACGAACTGGTTAGCGCAATGCTGGTCTCTGAAAGCGACGACCTACTACTCGTCAGCCACAAGGGCATGAGCATCCGCTTCTCAGCAAGCGATGAGAGCATGCGCCCAATGGGTCGAGACACCTCTGGCGTAATCGGAATGCACTTCCGCAAGGAAGATCAACTATTGAGCGCTGAAGTCATCAACGATGCCGACGAAACCTTCGTGTTCGTAGTCACCGAGGGCGGCTTCGCCAAGCGCACCTCGGTTGGCGAATACCGCCCGCAAAACCGCGGCGGCTTGGGCATCAAGGTTGCCAAGCTCGAAGAGAAGCGCGGCGATCTAGTCGGCGCCCTCATCGTGAATGCAGAAGACGAAGTCCTAGTGGTCTTGAACAGCGGTAAGGTTGTCAGGTCTCAGGTCAGCGAAGTCCCTGCAAGAGGACGCGACACCATGGGTGTCGTCTTCGCCAGATTCGCCGAGGACGATTCGGTGCTCGGTCTAGCGAAGAACTCCGAACGAAACCTAGAATCAACTGCAGATGAACTACCTGAAGACACCGATGTCGCAACAGAAGGAGAGGCCGCAGAATGAGCCGATTCAGCCGTAAAGGTTCCAGCACCACCCCAACCAAGCAGGTAAAACTCAAGCTCGTCCAGATCGAGTTCTGGTCGGCCGTTCGCATGGGGTTCTTTGTGAACCTAGGCCTCGGAATCGCAGTCGTAGTTGGCTTCGCAGCCCTTTGGTTCGTGCTTTCGAGCAGCGCGGTCAACAGCCTGCTCAGCCAGGTCGGCGTTGGTGAGGGCGGTTCGCTGATCAGCCTTCCGCAAATGATCACCTACGGTTTCATCATCGCGCTGATTAACGTTGTTGCCGGCACCGTCCTTAGCGGCGTGCTAGCAATCGTTTACAACACAATCGCTCGCTTCACCGGTGGCCTAGCCGTCGGTTTCACCAACAACTAAACGAATATCTTTTTTTGGTTTGAACAGAACCAAAATTTCGCGTAAAGTTGAGAAGGCTCTAAGGGCCTATAGCTCAGGTGGTTAGAGCGCTTCACTGATAATGAAGAGGTCGGAGGTTCAAGTCCTCCTAGGCCCACGAAAGATTGCGAAAGCAATTGATCAAGGGGACTTAGCTCAGTTGGTAGAGCACCTGCTTTGCAAGCAGGGGGTCAGGGGTTCGACCCCCCTAGTCTCCACAAAAGTGGAAACGGCCAGTCACAAATGACTGGCCGTTTTCTCTTTGTCTTGAGGGTTACTCGAAATCGAGGAATTCGCTTAGGAATCCCTTCTTTTTGCGAGGCTGTTGGTTCTCGCTTCTCGAATCTTCACGGTACGAACCCTGGTTTGAATTGCCTGAAGGTCGGGAGTCGAAGCCTTCTTCAGCGCTAATTAGAGCCTCAAGCTCACCGCGGTCTAGGAAGATTCCTTTACAACCATTGCACTGGTCGACGTGGACTCCATTGCGCTCGTAGTTACGCATGGATTCTTGGCACTTTGGGCAGGTTAGCATGGCACTCCTTTTCGGTTGAAGTCAACGAATTTGACTTACCTAATGTTGCAAAACTTGTCTGAGAACTTCCTGAAAGGGTCTGTCCGAGGTTAGTCTTTCAACATGTATTGGGGAAAACTCGGGGCCATTGCCGCAACTACCGCGCTGCTTGCAGGTTGTTCGGGCGGCACAACAGCTACACAGACACCTAGCCCAACCTCGACTCTTGTAGCGAATTCGCAGACTGGAGACCCAGCCGCCGACAAGCTGATCGAAATCATCAAGCGAAGCTGCGCACTCGGCCAGTCCAAGGGCATGGCGATCTACGTCCCGAATCGAAAGGAAACGATTTACAGCTTTCCGGTTGAGGCGGGTGCCAGTCAACTCGACGACCTAAACTACATGACCCTTAGTGGCGGAAAGTACGAAATCGCCGGCTGGCCAGGCGGTGATCCACTATGTGTCGCCTCTATGTATGTAGAACGCCTCGTTCCGATAGGTTCCCCGGAAAATGCGGATGGCGTTGTCTTCGACTACGAGCTTAAAAAGATTGATGAATCAACTTACGACCTTGGTCTCTACCAGCAATCATCGATCCGCAGCTTCACTCGCTACCACTTCGAAGACAACCTAATTACTTCGATGAAGTGGGACAACGGGTATTCGTTCTCGATCACATACGGACCGCTTGACCAGAAAATCAACGCCGCCCGCCAGAAGGCTTTGGTTGAAGAAGGAATGCAGTACCTCCCCATTGGCCAAAAGGTCTGGGGAATGACTCTGGCCGAGGCAAAGGTTTACCTGAAGAAGCAAGGGCTAACGCTCTTGGTGGGAGGGAAAGACGGGGAGTACTTTTTCCCATCCGGACCTCCAGGTGGCAAGTCTGATCCAAAGCGCATGATTGTGAACATCATGGAAGGCAAAATCGTCGGCGTCTGGACGATGTAGGTCTCACCCTAGGTTCAATGAGGTTTACGAGTGAACCAAATCAACCGGCTTTTGCCGTGTTTCTGCGATTCGCTCGCTATTTCACCTAACCACTCCAGATTATTGAAGGGTCATCCGTTTCGCGATACGCAGCAGGGCGCTAAAGCTAATCGCCTGCAACGGGATGAGAGCGAAACCTGCGACAAATAGAGTGACGAAGTACCAACCAAACGCCTCTCGCGGTGTGAACATTCCCGTTAGGACCACCGCAAGCAGAACGGGAACCGATGCCCCCACTACTGCAGTACCAATGAAAAGCCAAAGCAGCGACCGGCTTCGGCCACGCAATTCCACAATTGCCGACCCAATTTTTACCAGTCCCCAAAAGTAGATATACACGTTGTAGATAAGGAATAACCATAGGAAAACTATCGCACTGGGGTTAATCGCTAACCACCAGAGCAGCAAAAACACTAGGAAGCTGACCCCCGAAGTTGCAAGAAACCAAAAGTATCTGCGAACAGAAGCAACGAATACCGAAGCAAGGACCGCGTCAACCGAATTCATGGGTTGAGTTGCGAACTTAGCCTCACGCCAAGAAACCAGGATCAACGGGAATGAGTAGGCGACAAACGTGAGCACGAAAAACACTGAAAATCCGACCGCAATCGGACCACTCTTTAGAACTGACTCAACGTAATTCTCCAGCCAACGTTCTGCCTGGTAAACAGGTGTTTCGGTTCTCCAAGCGAACCTAAACGGGACCGTTACGCTGTTGACCCAGCTGATTGCTGTGCCCGCAAAAAACAATAAGGTCAAGCCAAGACCTGTTCGACGAACCACCAAATAGCCGAGCCTAAACGCCCAGTCGCGGTTTGCAATCTGGCGTTCGTCGAGATACTCATCGGGTAGCGACGTGACCCTCCGCATGGCTTTTCTTAGCAATGCGAAGCTAGATAGCATGACAAGAGCGGCGACGGTAAGCAGGTAGAGCTTGGATGTGTACCTCGCCAAGTTGGTCGGATCGAGCGGGATTAGCGCTGCGAACAGGAAGAGGTAAGACGAAAGAATTGTGGTGATGACGAGGGCTCTTTTAACCCAACCCAGAGCCAAGACCCTTGATTCGGGAGTGTTTAGGATCAGCTGAATTCGACGCTCTTTCAGAACACTGAAAATACTTTCGCTTGGGTTCATTTTGCTTCTACTTTCATTTGGTAAAGATCTTCAACCTTGCAGCCCAGGGCGTTTGCGAGCCGGAGGGCAAGGGCGAGGGTCGGGGCGTATTCGCCGCGCTCGATGTAACCGATGGTTTGTAGGTGCACGCCGACCGCGTCGGCCAGCTCTTGCCGGCTGAGTCCGAGCTTGGTTCGGTAAGGCTCAACTCGGTTTATCAGTTGGTCTTTGTCTTGTTTCGGCTGCCGT
>JBILRS010000047.1:0-11191 GCA_044372535.1 Rhodoluna sp. | reverse complement strand
GCCTACACGGGCATTGTTTCGCCAGAGGCAGTGCCGACCACTCTCGTGATCGATTCACAGGGACGCATTGCCGCCCGAGTGATCGGCCGCATCGAACCTGGCATTCTCAAAACTCTCATCAAAGCGGAGGTCAACCGATGAACGAAGTAATCCTGAGCGGCTCTCTATTTGCGGCTATGCCGATTGCGCTCTTGGCTGGTCTAGTTACCTTCTTCTCGCCATGCATCCTGCCCGTGATCCCCGGCTACCTGGGTTACGTTTCGGGCACGGCCGCTCCGCGCTCGAGGGTTACTCTCGGTGCCCTGTTGTTTGTGCTCGGATTCACACTCGTCTTCGTGCTGCTGACTTTGGTCTCGGGCTTCGCGGGTTCGATCATTAGCTATCGCTCGGTGATTAATCAGGTTTTCGGCATCATCATGGTGCTGCTCGGTTTCGTCATGATGGGCATGGGCAGTTTCATGCAGAAGACGATCAAGCCCAACTGGCGACCAAAGGTTGGTCTCGCCGGTGCTCCGTTCCTCGGCATCGCCTTCGCGCTCGGCTGGACACCCTGCATCGGCCCAACCCTCGGCACCGTGATGATGCTCTCGACCCAAGAGGGCGCGACCGGAAACGCCGTGCTGCTCGGTATCTGCTTCTCGCTCGGCCTGGGTATCCCGTTCATGTTGGCCGCGGCTGGCTTCGGCTGGATGACCCGTTCGGTCGGTTTCGTAAAGCGTCACATGCGCACTTTCAACATCATCGGCGGTTCGCTGCTGATCATCGTCGGACTAATCATGGCCACCAATAACTGGGATTGGATGAGCGCCAAGTTCTTGGAGGTGGTCAATGAGTGGATCCCGTACGAGCCGACCATCTGACCACGTTGACTCCGAAGAGGTAACCTCACCCGACATCGGGTTCAGAGGGTGGCTGCGCTGGTTCTGGCGTCAGCTCACCTCGATGCGCACGGCATTGTTCTTGCTCCTGCTGCTCGCGGCTGCCGCGATCCCAGGTTCGATCTACCCTCAGCGCTCGGCCGACCCAAACGGTGTCGCTCTGTTCTTCAAGAACCAACCCGAGCTTGCCGACTGGCTCGACCGACTCCAGTTTTTCGATGTTTACTCCTCCGTTTGGTTCTCGGCAATCTACCTACTGCTGTTTCTCTCACTAATCGGTTGCGTTGTCCCGCGCACGATGGTTCACGCGAAGGCCATGGTCTCACCGCCCGCGCCGGCCCCAAAGACTTTTGCGCGACTCAGGGCGAAGGCCAAGTTCGAGGGCTCAGAAGGCACTCTTGACGCCGCGTATGACGCACTTAAGGCTTCTGGCTATCGAGTCGTGAGAGACGGCTCTACTGTGGCGGCAGAGCGCGGTTACCTGCGCGAAACCGGAAACCTCGGTTTTCACATCTCTCTAATCGGGCTTCTGATCGCCGTTGGTGTCGGCGGCGGTCTTTCTTACAGCGGCCAGCGAGTCCTGATCGAAGGCGAGACCTTCGTCAACACCCTCGGCAGTTACGACTCGTTCTCGCCGGGCACTTTCTTTGATCGTGAGTCGCTGACTCCGTTTTCAGTCAAGCTCACCAAGTTTGAAGCCGACTTCGACCTTCAAGCGGTGAACATCGGCACCCCGACAGACTTCAGAGCAACGGTTTCTTCGAAACTCTCAGTTGACGGTGAATCCAAGACCTCGGTGATCCGAGTAAACGAGCCGCTAGCGCTCCCGGGAGCAAACGTCTTTCTGACCGGTAACGGTTACGCGCCTGTGCTCACCTTCAGAGACGCCGACGGCAACGTGTCGTTCAGCGGGCCGCTGATCTATCTGCCGCAGGACTCAAACTACACATCGCTCGGTGTCATCAAGCTCCCAGACGCCAGCCCGAAGCAGTTTGGCGTGCTCTCGTTCTTCTACCCAACCGCAGCAAAACTGCCAACTGGGGCCTACACCTCCGGGTTCCCTGGCAACGTGAACCCGCTAATCACCATGAGCATTTACGTCGGTGACCTCGGGCTCGACAGCGGTGTTCCATCAAACGTTTTCTCACTCAGCGTGCACGGCCTAGAGCAGGTTGCCGGTGGCACCAAGCACCCTAAGGTTGAGCTCACCAAGGAGGGCGAGACTGTGCAGCTACCGGCCGGGCTCGGTTCGGTCACCTGGGATGGCACGAAGCGCTTTGCCTCGCTCGACGTCGACTACAACCCAGCGCAGGTTTGGATTCTCGCTTTCGCCCTGCTCGCGCTTGCCGGCATGATCATCTCGCTACTGGTTCCGCGCAGAAGAGTTTGGGTGCGGAAGGTTGCGGGCGGTTTTGAGGTTGGTGCTCTTGCAAAGGGTGACGACGCAAGGCTCGAGCGGGTCGTCGAAGAACTCAAGAGCAAGCTCTCAATCAAGGTTCCTAAGAAGAAGGCAAAATAATGGCTCCGGCAAAACTAGATGTTGCACTCGCCTCGGTCTCGCTGCTGTTTGTTTACGCAGCGATGGCGATTTACACGATCTCGTTCCTGATTTTCGTCTTTCATCTAGCTCGCGCGAGCAGCGAGAAGAAGAGCATTCGTGATTCTTCGAGTGCGCTTCAGAAGGCTGGCTTTGTTCTGCTCGGCCTGGGCGCTCTGTTGCACGGCATCGGTGTGGTCACCCGCGGTGTCTCGGCTGGCCGAGTGCCTTGGGCAAACATGTACGAGTTCTCGGTCTCCGGATCCTTCTTGCTCGTTCTGATCTTCTTGACCGCGCTCGCCGTCAAAGAGATCCGCGTAATCGCGGCGTTCGTCAACGCCTTCGCACTGCTCGTCCTCGGTGTCGCAACGACATCGTTCTACGTGCAGATAAACACTCTCATGCCGGCTCTGCAGAGCTACTGGCTGGTAATCCACGTCACGGTTGCCGTGCTTTCGACCGCGTTCTTCAACATCGCTGCCGGTTTGGCCATCGCCTACCTGGTCCGTGAGTCTGAGTGGGTGAATAAGGGCAAGAACTCGGCCTCAGCCCTATTCCGTCGCGTGCTAAAGGTATTCCCGGAATCAGAAAAGCTCGAACGCCTGAGCTACCGCTTCAACGTGGTCGGCTTCATTCTCTGGTCTTTCACACTAATCGCAGGTGCAATCTGGGCCGAGCGGGCCTGGCACCGTTACTGGGGTTGGGACACCAAAGAGGTTTGGACCTTCATCATCTGGACAATTTACGCGGGCTACCTGCACGCGAATGCGACGAGAGGTTGGTCTGGAAAGCGCTCAGCTTGGTTGGCCCTAGTTGGCTTCGCAGCCATTATCTTCAACTTCACGATCGTGAACCTGTACTTCAAGGGCCTTCACGTTTACTCGGGCCTCAACTAGCCAAAACTCGTTCCAGGCGCTCGAGCCACCAGGTTCTGCGCTCGAGGCTGGCCAGCTGACCAAACGGCTCAGGGTTCACAAAGAAGCTCCCGGTTCCCAAACCGTGCGCGGTGTCGCCCCCGATTGCCGTGGCAAGTGCCAAGCCGGCCTGCAGCCCCACGCGAGTTTCGAGAGCGCTCGAAACCGTAACTGGCAGGCCACACTCAGCCGCTATCGCGAGGGCGTTGGTCACTCCGCCGAGCGGCTGGGCCTTCAAAACTAGGACGTCGGCTGCGCCGGCACGCACCACAGCCATCGGATCTTCGACCTTACGCACCGACTCATCGGCGGCAATTCTCACGACACCTTGCAACCTTGTCCTCAGCTCGGCAAGTTCTTCGATGCTTTGGCAGGGCTGCTCGAAATAGTCGAGCGGGCCAACTCGCTCGGCCACCTCGAGGGCTTGCTCAATCGTGAAGCCTCCGTTGGCGTCGATTCGAATCTTCACGCCCGGGTGGCTTGCCCGCACCGCCGCAACGCGCGCTAGGTCGTCCTCGATTGTTTGGCCGGGTTCGGCAACCTTGACCTTCACGGTGTCGAAGTTGCCAAACTGAGCCAGAATCGCGGCAATCTTTTCGGGCGAAACCGCTGGCAGGGTCGCGTTTATGTTGACGTGCCCGATTTCGCGCTTCGGGCCAAAGGCTTGATCAATCGCGCCGTTCAGCCAGACCCGCGACTCGGCATCTTCGTATTCGATGAAAGGTGACCACTCCGCCCAACCGTTCGGGCCCTCAAAAAGTAGCGCCTCGCGCTCGGTGATTCCGCGAAACCGAACCTTCATCGGCAGCGAGACGACAATCGCACCTGCGGCTAGCTCGCTGAAGTCTGGTTGGGTCACATTGTTAGTCTAGAAGCATGTCAAACGAGGTTTCCGAGCTGTTCGATTCGAAGGTGTGGCGCGATGTGCCCGGCTTCGGCGAATTGACCGATGTCAGCTATCACAAGCACGCGACTCTTGGGGTCGTGCGCGTTGCATTCAACCGCCCCGAGGTGCGCAATGCGTTTCGCCCGCAAACCGTGGACGAGCTCGCCAGAGCGCTTCGTCACGCCGGTGAGGATTCAACCGTGGGCGTCGTGTTGCTCACTGGCAACGGACCTTCGCCGAAAGACGGCGGTTGGGCGTTTTCTTCGGGTGGCGACCAGCGAGTTCGCGGAGCCGACGGTTACGAATACGCCGACGGCACGGCAGCCACCGGCCGCCTGCACATTCTTGAGGTTCAGAGACTTATTCGCTTCATGCCAAAGGTCGTTATTGCGCTTGTGCCCGGTTGGGCTGCGGGCGGCGGCCACTCGCTAAACGTCATATGCGATCTCAGCATCGCGAGCGATAAGGCAATGTTCAAGCAGACCGATGCAACCGTTGGTTCGTTCGACGGCGGTTTCGGCAGCGCCTACCTAGCCAAGCAGGTGGGCCAAAAGGTCGCCCGTGAGATCTTCTTCTTGGCCGAGGAGTACGACGCCAAGCGCGCGCACGAGATCGGTTTGGTCAACGCGGTCGTTCCGCACGCCGAATTAGAGGCAACCGGCATCGCTTGGGCCCAGCGAATTCTCGCCCAGTCGCCCCAGTCGATCCGCATGCTCAAGTACTCGTTCAACGCAATCGACGACGGGCTCGTCGGTCAGCAGATCCTTGCCGGCGAGGCAACCCGCCTGGCTTACGGCACCGCTGAGGCTGCCGAGGGTCGCGATGCCTTCTTGCAGAAGCGCGAGCCAAACTGGTCGGCTTTTCCCTGGCACTTCTGATGTCTAAGCCACTGAAAGTCCTGCCTTCGACCGATCCAGTTGCAGCCCTGCTGGCTCTTGGTGAAGCGCTCGAGAACCGATTGGCCCTTCACCTCTGCGACCACGAGCACAACAACCTGCCCGCCGAGGTTGCCGACGACGTGGCCGTGCTGGTTGAGTCGAGCGGTTCCACCGGCATGCCAAAGATGTTTGAACTGTCGGCCGATGCCCTACTAGCAAGCGCAAGGGCGACCGAAGAAGCACTAGGTGGGCCCGGTCAGTGGCTGCTTTGCCTGCCGACCACCTACATCGCTGGCTTGCAGGTGCTGGTTCGCTCGCTCCTCGCCGACACCCAGCCGGTGCTCACCAATACCTCGCTACCGTTCACGCCTGAGGGTTTCGCCCGCTCGGCCAGCATCATGTCGGGGGAGCGCCGCTACACCTCGCTAGTGCCAGCACAACTGGGCAAATTGGCTTCGGCGGCTGGCTCAGACGACTTCGTGCTCGAGCAACTCCGCCGGTTCGACGCAATCCTCGTCGGCGGCCAGGCTCCGAACCCAAACATGGTCACCCTGCTCAGAAACCTCGGGGTGAACATCGTGGTTACCTACGGATCCACCGAGACTGCCGGCGGCTGCGTTTACAACGGCAAGCCGCTTCGCGGTGTTGGCATCGGCTTGCTCGATGACGGCCGCATTGCCGTGAGCGGGCCAACCCTAGCTAACGGGCTCGACGGCGAATGGCACAGCAACGATCTCGGCGCTTTCGACGACGAGGGTCGCCTGGTCGTCTTGGGCAGGGCCGATCGCGTGATCATCTCTGGAGGGCTGAAGCTCTCACTCGACTGGGTCGAGCAGTGGATCAGCGCTCACCATCAGGTCAAAGACGTCGTTGTCATACCCCTCGACAATGAGAAGTTCGGGCAAAGCTTCTTGGCCCACGTGGTTTACCGCGGCGAAGACTCGATACCAATCGACCCTGAGACCGCTGTCGCGCAGTTCGGCCCGGCGGCGAGCACCGCGGTTTGGGCTTCGCTCTCAGAGATACCACTACTGCCAAACGGCAAGCCAAATCTTGAGTTTCTAAAGCAGAGCTTCATCGAATTCCAAGAAGAGTTGAGACGACAAAATGGCGAAGAGAACTAAAGCGAAGGTCGGCCTCAGAAACTGGGTTTCGGGGGCCAGGCTTCGAACCCTACCCCTCGCGGTCGCTCCCGTAGCGGTCGGTTTTGGTGTCGCCAGCGCGATGCAATCCGAAAACCTCGGGTTGGCACTGCTCGCGCTCGCCGTGGCGGTGTTCTTGCAGATCGGGGTCAACTACGCCAACGACTACTCCGACGGCATTCGCGGCACCGACGACTTCAGGGTTGGCCCGATGCGTCTCACCGGTTCTGGGCGAGTTGAGCCAAAGAAGGTTCGCAACCTCGCTTTCGCATTTTTCGCGCTAGCCGGCGCAACCGGTTTGGCAATCGTCGCGCTCACCGGGCTCTGGTGGTTCATCGCGGTAGGGGCCGCCTGCATCGTGGCCGCTTGGTTCTACACCGGCGGTAAGCGCCCATACGGTTACGCGGGCCTTGGCGAACTCTTCGTATTCGTTTTCTTCGGCCTGGTTGCCACCTTCGGCACCGTGGCGATTCAGGTAAAAACTTTCTTCAGCAACCCCGATGCCCTGGTCTGGACTTCCGGCGGCGCTGTTTCGATGGGTTTGTTCGCGTCCGCGGTTTTGATGGTCAACAACATTCGGGACATCGACACCGACAAGGCGGCTGGCAAAAGGACGCTGGCTACCAGAGTCGGCCGCAAATGGGCGAAGGCAATTTATCTGGTCTTTTTGTGGCTGCCGATGGTTTTGCTTTTTCCGTACGTCCTGGTTTTTCAACTGGCCGGCTTCGCGTACTTCGTGCTTCTGCTGGTCTTGCCGCTGACACTCATCGTGATTACCGCGGAGTCGGGTCGCGAATACATCCTCGCGCTCAAGCTGACCAGTTACGCCGCTCTCGCCTACGGCCTGCTGCTGGCCTTCGGCCTGATCAGGATTGTTTAGTCCTCTGAGTCTTCAGACCTGTCGGCTTTTGTCTCGGAGTTGAACTTCTCGTAGAGCGTCTTGCTTAACTCTTCGCGTGACTTGCTGAGCCAGACAATCGAAATCGTTAGCCCAATTGCGGTGGCGATTGCGACCGAGTAAAACGGGTCGAAACGCAGGATTAGCAAGATTGCCAGTGGCGCGCCAAATGCAGCGAGGCGCAAGAAAATGTAAACCCAAGGATTCTTCACTCTTCAAGTCTAAGTAGGGCTGGATAGAGTGGAGTTATGAAATTCTTGCTCTATGGCGTTGGCGTGCTTCTCGTGTTCACCGTTTTCGTTGCGGTGTTCGCCGCTAGCGCCGACAAACGTGAGGTCCGTCTGATTCCTAAGTGGGTTTGGGTGCTGATTTGCATCTTCCTCACTCCATTCGGCGGAATCCTCTACCTCACCCTCGGACGTCCGGTCGGCGAAGGTAAAGCGCCGAAGACTAGGACAATTGCCCCAGACGACGACCCGGAATTCTTGCGCAAACTGGCCGAGCGCCTTCGCAGAGACAAAGATCGAGACGAAGACAGCGATCCAGGGCCGAATGTCTAGCCCTGCGCAAAGGGTTTCAGCCGAACTTCTCTCGCTACTGACTTCAAGCGGCGTCGAACACATCTTTCTTGCCCCCGGCGCTCGCAGCCAAGCTCTTGCCGTGGCGGCTGCTCAGTTGGCCGATGCCGCCAAGGCTCAATTGCACGTGCGCCTCGACGAGCGCTCTCTGGGCTTCACCGCACTCGGTGCCGCCCTAGCCTCGGGGCAACCGACGGCCCTAATTGTCACCTCTGGAACCGCGGTCGCAAACTTGCACCCGGCGGTTTTGGAGGCCAGCCACTCCGGTGTTCCGATGATCCTGCTCACCGCCGACCGCCCCCACGAGCTGCGTGGCGTCGGGGCTAACCAAACCACAAACCAGATCGGCATTTTTGGCGATGCGGTTAGAACCTGCTTCGACCTAGAAGCGCCGACCGAACTCTCACCAACCCTTGACGAGGTGCGCTACGTGGTCGCGACCGCGCTAGCGGCCGCCCTTGGCGAAACCGGAGGGCAACCCGGGCCGGTGCAGATCAACCTTGCGTTCCGCGAGCCGCTTTCGGGTGACGAACCGAACGCTGGCAGCATCAACCCCGAGCCCCTAGTGCTCGAACAGGAACCCGTCGAGTTTGAATTTGCGATGCTGGACGGCACGGTTCCAACCGTCGTGATCGCTGGTGCCGAGGCTGGCCCAGAGGCAACCGAGCTCGCCGAGGCTTTCGGTTGGCCATTGCTTGCCGAGCCGTCATCGGGTGCGCGCTTTGGCGACAACGCGATTCTGGGCTATCGTCTCGTGATTGCCGAACGTCCCGAGTTAGCCGCCGGTATCGGCCGGGTAGTGGTCTTTGGCAAGCCGACTCTCAGCCGTCAGGTCACCGCACTCTTCCATACTCCAACGGTCGAGGTGATCGTGGTGAAGTCGAAGACCATGGGTTACTTCAACCTCGGTGGCCGAGCAGAGGCCTTTGTTGACGAGCTAACCGTAGACAGCGAGCCCTCAGGCGCTTGGCTGGAGGCTTGGCGAATCGCCGACCATCATTTGCGACTCGAGGCTCCCGTGAGCGGTCTGCTAACCCGCAGGGAGCTCGTCGAGCAGGTTTGGGCGGCAACCTCCGGGGCTGAAAACTTGGTTTTAGGCGCATCACGGCTAATTCGTGAGGCCGAGACCTGGGCTCCCGCCAAGGCGGTCAACGTGTTCTCAAATCGAGGCCTTGCCGGCATCGACGGCACCATCGCAACCGCAACCGGAATAGCCATCGCAACCGGCCTGCAAACCAGGGCGCTGATGGGCGATCTGACTTTTCTGCACGATGCGTCTTCGCTGGCCATCGACTCCGAGGGGCCGGAGCTCGACCTTCAGCTAGTGGTTGGTAACGACGGCGGTGGCAGCATTTTCGAGGCGCTAGAGATGCGCAAGAGCCTGCCGGATCGCGAGTTCGACCGACTTTTCAGGACCCCGCAGAATGTTAACTTGGCGACTCTGGCCGTCGCCTACGGCTGGCTGCACATCCCGGTTTCAAACGAAACTCAGCTCGCCGCCGCCCTCAAGCGCAAGGGTCGGGTTGTTATCGAGGTAGCCCTCTAACCCAGGGCTCCGATAATCGGCTGAAACTTTAGATCTGTTTCGGCAAGTTCAGCACTCGGCTCAGATTCGGCAACGATTCCGCAACCGGCGTAAGCCGTGATCTGGTCGCTGCTGAGCTGCCCGCCGCGAAGCGCAATCGCCCACTCGCCGTCACCGTCAGCGCCGATCCAACCAACTGGGCCCGCGTAGCGACCGCGGTCAAAAGGCTCGAGTTGCTCGATAAGTTTCTGGGCTGCTGCCCTTGGGGTGCCGGCCACCGCAGCGGTTGGGTGCAGGGCCTCGGCCACGTCGAGTACCGAGGAATCCTGTTTCAAAACACCGTGGACATCGCTCGCCAGATGCCAAACGTTCGGCAGGGCCAGGCTGAACGGCTCGGAGTCAGCGTCAACCTGTTCGCAGAAGGGTTCGAGCGCTTGCACCAGCGAATCAACCGCGAAGGTGTGTTCGGCGAGGTTCTTGCTCGACCCGGCTAGGGCTGCGGCGATTGCCTGATCGACCGCGGGGTCGGTGCCGCGCCCAGCGGTGCCGGCCAAGACTCGAGCAGAAACCTGCCCGTGGGCGACCCGCACCAGCAGTTCGGGTGACGCCCCGAAGGTGCCGTCAACCGAGTAAACCCAGCAGCTCGGGTACTTTTCGGCCAACTTGGCCAGCACGGGGCGAATGTCGAAATCTTCGGGGGTGGCGATGGTCAGGTCGCGGGCCAGCACGACTTTCTTTGCCTCGCCCTTTTCGATGGCGTCGATTGCCCGCTGCACCGAAGCTTCAAAACCTTCGCGGCTCTGGGTTCCGGAGCGCATTACGAGAGGTTCGTTCACTCGGTAGGGCACCTTGGTCGGCCATTCGCTGCCGTTCACGGTGGTAAGCCAACTGCGTCCGTCTCGAGCCCCGATGATCGCCTTGGGTACGATCAAGACGCTCTCGCTTGAGGAGGAGTCAGCAAACGCGATGCTGCCGAAGGCAACCAGGCCGGTGCCGGGTAGGTTCACCGAATCTTCGACCGAGGCCGTAGCCACCAACTCTCGCCACTGGGCGGCGAGCGAGGCGATTCTATTTGTGCCAGTTGCGGTCAGTCGAACTTCTTCACCAAAGCCGATGATTCCGCCGCCGTTTCGAATGAACGCGGTAGGCGTTTCGGGCAACTGCTCGACAAGTAGCCCTCTGAGCGCTTCTGGCAGCTCAACGGTGACGAGTTTCAGCAAGTGGATCCTGACCTGAGTATTTTCTGTGAAGTAGGCAAAATAACTATCTTGCCGAAGTCTCTAGTTCTAACCTAGTCACAGATAGCCACGATACGAAAAGGAGACCAGATGTCAAAGTCGCAACTGTCGGCAGCGCTAGTTTTGGTTGCCCTCTTCGGTCTGCCGGCTACCGCCAACGCCGCGAGCTCTAACTCGCCAACCCTTTCGGTTGCTCCAGCAACCTCGTTGCACTTCGAACACGAAGACGAAGAATTCGAGGACGAAGACGAATCTGAATACGAAGAAGAAGCCGAAGGCGAAGAAGGCTCGGCATTTTCAGAAGAGGAAGACGAGTCTTTCGTGGTGCCCCCGGTTGTAATGAACCCTAAAGGCCCTCGCCACATCGAGCCTGACCACCTAGACGAGTTTGTTCCCGAAGAGTACATGCGCAATGAAGTTCCCGACAACATGGCCGGCGAACCGATCTTGGTTGACAAAGTGCTCCCAACCGCCAAAACCCCAACCGATCTCTTTGTTGATTCGGCCGTGGTCGGTCTAGGCGCCGTCGGTGCCGGAGCCCTTGCGCTCGGCACAATGGTCGGTGTGCGAGCAATTCGTTCTCGCCGCAGCGGCGAAAAGACAGACTACTTCTACGGCGACTAATTCGCAGGAATGCGCCAAACAGGTGCGCGGTTAGAATTAGGTAGTGAGTAAAGCAACCTTGGCCAAGAAGCCCGCCGAGGTCGCCGCAATGTT
>JBILRS010000002.1:0-38294 GCA_044372535.1 Rhodoluna sp. | reverse complement strand
CCAAAAACTTGAATTTTGACTGTGCCATTAATTGTCTGGCAGCCTCTAAAAAATCTGCTGGCCTTTTTCTCGAGTGAAATCGAGCTGCGTAGAGAACTTTGATTGTCGAGTGGTCGCGATCAGGTCTTGGAAGGACTACAGGGGCGGCGTTGATGAGCTTGACCAAAGCATTTCTAGAATCTGGGAACAGATCCAGAAGAGATTCCCGCTCCGTATCCGTCAAGTAAAAAATTGATTTCGCTTTTCTAAAGACTTTTCTTGTCAACACGCGATCTATCAGCCTTGCGGAAATTCGGGTTGAGCTGTCTACCATCCCATGCGTTTGAATAACATACGGGATGCCGATGAGAGAGCAAAGAACTGCAACAGGCAACGTCACTAGATCGCGACACAAGTGAACATGCACTAGTGAAATTTTCTTACGCGATGAAATCACTGCGAAAAGGAGAGACAGCGAGAAAAGACCGCTAAATCCAAATCCTGGAAGAACCTTTACAGACAAGAAAGTCTTTATGCCAGCCGGTAGTAGGTGCTTCGATTGACGCTCCCGAAACAGGTGGGCAGAGTAAATAATTGCGCGCCAGCCAAGAGGTGGGTTTGCAGCCAAATCTTGAGCGACGCCTACTGGGCCACCGAAATCATTCCCTAATGACGCGAGAGTAACCACGTGAAGCACGATTTTCTCGTCGCTCATCAAAAAAACCCTTTCTCGGATTCAAGCCTTACCAAGGATTTGAAATGGCCTGCCTGCTTTTCAGGCGGCGGAGGCACTAAGTACCTTTCCCCGAATAAACGCTTTAGGGCAAGATCTGGATTCGCTGGGATTCGAACTACGAGGTTCTCAAAGGTGCTTTTTTGGGTTGGGAAAAGCACATCTTCGGGTAGATCGCCTTTCGGGTAAAGGTCGCCCAGCGAATACGCTAAGTGGCCTCCCGCAAAACTATTGGCGAGGGTCTTGGCAACCCGCAAGCACAAAGAATCGACAAAAGAGGGTAGGACTGAGACGGAAATTGCGGCAAGGGCGATCTTGATTTTGGGTCTCGGCGACTGCCTTAAGTTACACGCGCGCAAGAGTCTCGCTCTCGCAGCAAACCGAGCTAGTTTTAGAACCAACCATGAAATTGTTCGCGATTTCGGGACAGTGTCCAAAGGAACCAAGTCGATGGCTGGCCCAGAATTAGCCTTAAGGTCCTTTAGCCCTTGAAAAACAAGATTTGTTTCGAAACCATGACATCCCTTTAGCCTCAACTTAGCGCTTCGAGAATTAACTAAGAGTGGCGTAATTGAATCAGCGTGGTGAAGCTCTAGTTCCTCTGGCAATGGAGTCTCGTCCAGAATCAATAACAACCTATTAAATTCTTGCCGACGTAAACAAATGTCGATGTCGTCGTCCCAGGCTATAAAGCCTCCAGAACGGACCAACCCGAGAAGCGTACCCGCGTCTACGAAGTACTCGATCGAGTGTTCCTCCGCGATTTCAACAAACCATTGCAGTCCGCGCCTAAGAGCGTCATGTAGCTGGTCAATAGCTATGTGCGTCATCAGTGAGCACCATGAGTGAAGATGACGGCTTTCACTGTTCTGGCTAGAATCAAGATGTCCCCCACAAGCGACCAGTTCTCCACATACCCAAGATCTAGCCGAACTGTCTCTTCCCAGGAGAGTGATGATCTGCCTGATACTTGCCAGATGCCGGTGATGCCTGGTTTGACTAGGAGCCTTCTGTGAACATGTGATTCGTATTCGGCTACTTCGCTAGGTAGTGGTGGGCGTGGGCCGACTAGTGACATGTCGCCTTTGAGGACGTTGAAGAGTTGGGGTAGTTCGTCGATTGAATAGCGTCTGATGAACTTGCCTATTTTTGTGATTCTCGGGTCGTTGGGGTCTTTGAACATGTTGGAGTTGGTTAGCTCCTTCTGTTGTTGCTTCTTTAGTTCTTCATGAAGTTTTTCTGCGCCGACTCGCATGCTGCGGAACTTGATCATCTTGAAAGGTTTGCCGTTTTTGCCATGGCGTTCTTGAAAGAAGAAGACGGGGCCTTTGTCGGTTGCTTTAACAGCGATGGCTGTTGCCAAGAGGATCGGGAGCACTAGGACTGTGATGATGGCGGCCACGACGATGTCGAAGGTCTGCTTGATTGCATAGCGGGAGCCTTCAAACTTGGGGCTTTCGATTTCGAGCAGTGGCATGCCGGCAACGGGGCGGGTGTGAACTCGGGGGCCGGCGGCTTCAAGAAGCCCGGGGGCGATAAGCAAATCGATTGGGCTTGTTTCGAGGTTCCAAGCTATTTGCTTGAAGTTCTTGTTGGTTAGGTAGTCAGATCCGGTGAGGATTAGCGCATCGATTCCGCGTTGACCGAGTTGGTTGGCAGGGTCTTCCAATTTGATCTCGATTGGGATGTCCAATTTTTTGAGTTTTTCAGCGTCGGCGAGCGAGGAGGCGATTAGCAGCGTCGGCATGAATGGCGAACCTTTATCGCGATTTAGGTTGTCGACGAGTTCAATGATCAGGTTTGCTGGGCCGGCAATGGCGGCAGTGTTTCTGAACTTGCCATTGGCGCGCATCCGTCGCAGCCATTGGCGCCAGACCCATCTGGTGGTCAGGAGGAGTGCTGTGCCGAGAAGGAGCGTGGTTGCGATGAAGAGCCTAGAAACGTCGAGCTTTAGAAACAGCGCGGCGATTGCCAGCAGGCCAAGAATCGAGAGTGAGGCGTTTAGGACTCGCTTGTATTCTTCGGAGTCCGAGCCGATGATTCTGTGATCGCGAGACTTGTTCACTCTAAGGGTGAAGGCCCAAACCACTCCGACCGCCCAAGCCACGGCCGGAGGGTTCAGGCTTATTCGCAAGGTTCCTTCGGCCGAAGCCGAAGCGAATGTTTTTGCGATG
The DNA here is from genome assembly GCA_044372535.1 of Rhodoluna sp. Classification (GTDB taxonomy): domain Bacteria; phylum Actinomycetota; class Actinomycetes; order Actinomycetales; family Microbacteriaceae; genus Rhodoluna. The sequence goes on along the minus strand of JBILRS010000002.1, from coordinate 35,408 downwards.
TCGTCAAACATTAAGTAATAGGAAGCGGTGACCGCTGTCGCGATTGCGAAGAAGTCGCTCACTGCTAGGCGGTTGGAATAACCGCGGCTCTTGGCCTGGGCGGAGGGGTTAGACATTCGACACCCACCTAACGACTTCATCAAGAAGTTGCTCAAGCGACTCTGCGGTGTCGTCGTAGGCCTTGCTTGGCTTTAGGTAGGGGTCGGCGAGGTCGAGGTCTGTGATAACCGGCGCGTAGCCTCTGGTCGAGGCTGTGATCCGAACCTTGTCTTGAAGGTCCTTAGGTTTGTCAAATGGTTCCTCGCGCGTTGGATCTTCGAGATAGCGATTCAGGTTTGCGAACTCTTTGAATGTGAACGTGTAGCGGTTTGCCCTCGGACTGGTTCGCACGACATCCGAGCGGTGATCTTGCTCTGCGGTGAGAATCAGATCTGCGCTATCGACAAGTTCGGCGGTGAGCTGTTTCGCCTTGTGCTTGCTGGGGGCATAGTTGTTCTTCAGTAGGCTGGACGCGGCTTCATCGGGCATGTCTTTGCCTTCCATGGCAAAGACCCCTGCACTGTCGACGACGATGTGGTTAGAGTCTTTGAGTTTCTGCCTCAACATCTGTTCCGCCATTGGTGAGCGGCAGATGTTCCCCGTGCAAACCAAAAGTATTCTGAACCCCCCGGCCATGATTAGCTTTTGGCCTTGGGTTTCAGAAACTTAGGGCGCTTCGTTTTGGTTGGTTCTTCTTCGCCATATGCGGCCCCGTAGGTGCCGTAGCCATATTGGTAACCGTACTTGTAACCGTACTTGTAGCCGTAAGAGTAGTAACCGTAAGCGTCAGCGCCCTTGGTTGGAATCTTGTTCATGACGAAGCCGAGAACCTTGCCACCAACGGTTTCGATGTGGTTCATCGCTCCTTGGAGTTGAGGCCTCGTGGTTTTGCCAACCGATACCACTACAACAACGCCGCCGGTCATCTTGCTGAGAATGGCTGCGTCGGTGACTGGAAGAAGCGGGGCGGTGTCGATCAAGACAACGTCGTAGGCCTTCTCGAATTTATCGAGCAGCTTTTGCATTGCAGGAGAGCCCAAGATTTCTGAAGGGTTAGGCGGAACCTGGCCCGCTGGCAGAACGTCTAGTTTGTGTTTGCCCCAGGGCTGAATCGCGTCTTGGAGCTTGGCCTGGCCAATGATGACGCTGGTGAGACCAACCGCGCCTTCGAGACCCAAGTACTTGTGGATCTTCGGCTTGCGGAGGTCACAGTCGATGAGTAGGACCTTTGAACCTGCATCGGCCATGGCGATTGCAAGGTTGACGATTGTTGTTGACTTGCCCTCACCTGGGATCGATGAGCTGACAATAATCGATTTACGCCCCTCGGCGGCCTCGATGAATTGGATGTTGGTTCGAAGCTGACGGAATGCTTCTGCCCTGGTGCTCTTCGGTTTTGTATGAACGATCAGGGGATTGTTCACTGCATCTTCATCGAAGGCGATGCCTCCGAGAATGCCGGCCTTGCCGAGCTCCTCTATGTCGTTACCGTTTCTAACGCGAAGATCCAGGCTCTCGCGAAGGATTGCCGCTCCGAACCCAGTTGCTAGCCCGATGAATAGCGCCAAAGCGATGTTCATCAGAGGGCGAGGAGACTCTGGTGAATCCTGAATTTGGCCGTTCTGAACTTGGCTGATTTTGACTGGGCTCACGTCTGAGCCATCCGGGGTCTCCAACTGGTTCACGACTTTGGTGAGACTAACGGCGAGCGCGTTGGCGATGTTAGCGGCTCGGTAAGGGGACTCGTCTGAGACGGTGATTTCAATCAGGACTGTGTTCAGAGGCACGTTTGTTGAGATTCGGTCAGGCAGTAAGTCGGCTAGCTCTTCAAGCGCAAGTTCTTTGATCACCGGGTCGAGAACGGTTGGGTCTGTGACGATGTCTGAGTAGGACTTCACGCGCTGCTGGGTGAAGCTTGACCCCTGCAGAAGATCACTTGCGTTCTCGGTGCCCTGGGCGGAAACAAAGACCTTTGAGGTCGATGAATACATGGGGGTCGCAACTAGGTTCACCGTTAGACCTGCAGCGAATGCGAAGAGGGTAACGGCCAATATGAGTGTCCATCGTTTACGGACGATGATCCAATAGTCGCGAATATTCATTTCCCGCCAATGCTAAGTTCCAACACTGGTGGGGGTCTCGGGCAATCGGGGCACTTTTCGATGTAGCCACTTAATCCGTATGCAGCATGTGCTTGCGTATCTAAAATCAAATAAGACTTCACAACATTTGGAGGGGTAATGTCTAAAACTCGCGCTCTAGTCGGGCTAGCTTCGGCGATCGTTCTTTCTTTCACCATCGCGGCTCCGGCTCACGCTTACCCAAGCGGTGTGAAGCCGGCACTCGGTCTGTCTTCATACACGAGACTGCTTCCCGGCGACACCCTCAAAGCTGTTCTCACCCACGTTCAGCGCGGTTGCACCGGCACCATCGGTTGGGAGAACGCTACTCCAGTAACCGCTGCCGCTGCTAGCAGAAGTGGCCGCACCGGCTCGGCTGTTTTGGCTGCTCCCGCTCTAGCCGGAACCTACAACCTGGTTGCTAAGGTTTCGAACTCCTGCGCTGACTCGCCAGGTCACACCATCACCAAGAAGATCACCATTGGGCACGTGCTTCGCACCACAGCCCTCATTAAGACCAGCACTGCGTCTGCAGCTCGAAACCCGAAGCTAACCCTCTCGGGTACCGTGTTCTGGGGAATCACCCCAGTTGCAAATAAAGCAGTCACCCTTTCGTTGTCGCGCTCTGGTGCGACCCCCGTTTCACTGAGCGCGACAACGGATTCACTTGGAAAATTCAGTGCATTGGTGTCAACCGGCGTGGTTGCCGGAAACTACACCTTGACAGTCTCAACCGCGGCTGACACCACAAATGTCGCCAGCACGAAGACGTCTCGCACAGTGACAATCCGAAAGTAGTCATTGAAACTGGACTCGAATAAGAGAAAGGCCATCGCATTCGTTGCGGTGGCTTTTCTTTTGATAGCGCTTTACGGCGTTTTGCGGCTCACTGTCATGGCAGTCAGCCTGAGCAACACAAATGAGCAAATCAAATCGCTGTCTGCTTCTGCTTCTCTAAGCGACTTGAATGGGTTAAGCGTCAGGCTCTCCGAGCTCTCGAAGAGTAGCTCGGCTGCGGCGGGTGCGGCTCAGGATCCGATCGTGGCAGCTTTTAGTGCCATTCCATGGCTGGGCCAAGACATTGAAGCTCTCGCCCAGGCATCCAAGAGTGCGCATTCCATCATCGCCGCAACTGAAGAGGTCCTCTCAACGGCGGTTGCGATAAAGCTGCAAGATGCAGAGGGAGCGGTTGACTTCGACAATTCCGGTTCGTTCAGAGCGCTTGGCTCATCGGTTGGGAACCTCGCAAAAACGGTTCGAGAAGCGCGAGATGATTTAGCTTCCATTGATCCAGCTTCTCTACACTTCGGACTCGACGAAAGAGTCGCTCGGGGCCAGGAGTTGGTCGGAGAGATGGCTGCAGGTCTGACTCGAGCAGAACCCCTAATCGATGTCACCACCACAATTCTCGGAGATCGCTCGAGTCAGAGATGGTTCATCGCTACGAACAACCTTGCAGAATTGCGAGGCACAGGCGGAATTATTGGCGCATACGCAGTTGTCACGATGAACAACGGGAAGATGACACTAGAGAGAGCGGGCAGCGACAAAGAGCTTCTTTCGATGGGGCCTATTGACTTCTCTTCCTACCCTCTCGAGCTACGTGAACTATGGGGGGTCGACCTTGGTGACTGGCGCGATATAAATGCCTCGGCGCACGCGCCATACGCAGCCAAGCTGGTTTCTGAAGGCTGGCAGCAGAAGACGGGTCAGAAGGTGGATGGCGTACTCTTTGTTGGCCAGGGCACCGTGGCTCATCTAATTTCAGCAGTGGACGGGGTCACCGCCAGAGGTAAAGAGGTAACCGGCCTAAACGCAGTTGAGTTCCTGAGCAAAGGAATCTATGCCGAGTTCCCCGACGTGGATGACAAAAACGCTGTTGTCGCTGAGATCATGGCCCGAACCTTCCAAAAGTTTCAAACTGGCAAGTTGGACCTTAAGGGCCTATGGGAAAGCGTGGTTCGAGACAGTACCGGTGACAGGTTTGTGGCTTGGTCCTCAGACAAGGACACTCAGCGACTCTTTGAACTCGACGAAGTCGCTGGAGTTGTGGAAGACACCTACGGATCAAAGGTTCAAGTAACCCTCAACAACGCCGGGGGCAACAAATTGGACGCCTACGCCAAAGTTGTGGCCAAGTACACCGCTGGTAGCTGCGGCGTGACCACTTGGTCTGGTCTACCTGCTCGCAAGGCAACAGTTACTGTCAAGGTGCTAAATGGTTCGCCAAAGTCTGGATTGCCCGTGTATGTGAGCCCCCGACTCGACGAGAGTTTCGGCATCAAACGAACCGTTGGCAGCAATAGGGAGCTATTGAGCGTCTACGGGCCAGTCGGCAGTGATGACAACGGCTTCTTCGTTGACGGCGAACCATCCACAGCGACCATTGGCACCGATCGCGGGCGCCCGGTTTGGGTTTTTGACCTAGAACTAGAGCCGGGCCAATCTCGCACCGTCAAGATTCAATTAATCGAGCCAATTACCGATGCGAAGGGCGACTTTCTTACCGGAGCAAGAACGCTTGTCGGGCCAGTGATGCTAGCCAAGCCTAGTCTCAACGTCGCAGACGCTCAGGCTTGCAAGAAGCAATAGCGGCTCCAAGCATCGCCCCCAAGGTGTTGTAAAGAACGTCAGTAGCGCTAGCCACTCGTTCGGGCAACCAGAGCAGCTGGGCCAATTCAACAGCACCTGATGCCGCTAGGGCTAAGAGCGTTGACCTGAACACACCAAGACCAAAGAGACGAGTTAGCCCAAAGCCTAGCGGCAGAAAGATCACGACGTTGGCCGTGGCTTCAAGCATTGAATAGGTAATCCAGTTGAGCCAGAGTTCACCACTCGCGAATGCCAGGAAATCGGTCACCAACTCGTGCAGCAAGCCTTTTTGATCAATTGGCTTCGGCCAGAGCAAAGCAGTAGCGATTACAGAGGCATAGACTCCGAGGAAGACGACCCAAAGGCCCTTTCTTCGGCTAATAGCGTCTACTTCGTGAACTGAATAGTTGCGACAACGTCGCCGGACTTAGCGGTCTTCACAAGCTTCTTGGGGGCTAGCACGACAAACACCTGGACGGGCTTGGGCTTGAGTTTGTTGAGTAGACCAGCAACTGCTGTCTTCACCGCCGTTGTCGCCTTGGCGGCAACCGATGCGCTAGTGCTTTGGCTGATCTGTAGCGTGACCTTTACGTAGGTAAAGGTCTTGACTTTTGTCGAGATTACGGCGAGCGCCTTCGTGCCGGCAGCTGGAATCTTGCCCGTCAAAGGAATTGCCTTGACGGCGATAGTGAGAGTTGTAAAGCCCGCTTTGACTTTCACGCCGAGGCCGATCGACAATACGTCGGACTTGTTGGCGGCGAAGCCGCTAACCAGAATTCTTGCATCCCCAACGGCGACACCGGTCGGGATACCAAGCTTGCCGTTCACCGCGCCGCTCGGGCCGGCAACAATGCTTCCTAGCAAGAAGGACTTGGTGCCACTGTAGGCGTAGACACTAACCGGCAAGTTGGAACCAAAACCACTGGCAGAAATAGAAACTGCTCCGCCAATCTGAATGGTCTGCTGCTTGAGAGTGGAAAGCGCAATTGTCTTTCCATCAAGGCCGTAAGCGGTGAATAGTGAGCCGAAGTTACTTCCCTGCACCGAAACGTTTGGCGAAGATGTTGTAACGGTTGTATTCGATGAAACACCGGCTACCGTCGCGAAACCCTTGCCGGCTGCGATTACTGGTGAGGTGACGGGCTTAAAGATTTGGTCGTTAGAAGTTACCACCCTGAGAGTCACGCGATAGTCGGTGAATACCGTTGTGTCTTCGGCTGTAATTCGGACCACCAAGGCATTGTCTCCAGCGGTGAGGTTCGTGCCTCCGCTTTGAACCTTTCCTGTTGCTTTCGAATCAGTAGGTACACCAACCGCTACGACAGACTTCGTACCTGCCAAGAGAAGAACGGTTGAGCCTGGCGTAACCGTCCGACCATCAACCTGAAGGAGCTTGAGCGTGGAGTCTTTTGAAAGGCTCTGCACGTTTGCAACAAACGTGTAGGCCTTCACGGTGCCATCCTGGGCTGTAACTCTTACCGTTACCGTGTTGTTGCCAGCCTTCAAATCAAAGTCACCTTCGACGCTGTATTCAGCGAATTCATTTCGAAGAGTCACAAAAACATCGATGTCTGTTGTGCCTTGCGCAAGCGAAACTGTGCCCCCAATGGCGGCAGCCTTGCCGTCCACCGTGATCGCGCTAATTTCGGTGTCACTCGAAGCCTTCGCAACGCGCAAGGTGACCTTGTAGACAACTGCTTCACCGACTACCGGGGTGACGGTCACCAGAAGGTTGTTATCTCCGACTACTAGATCAAAGTCACCTGACCAGTCAACCAGTGCGTCAGGGTCGCTTGGGGTCGCAAACACTTCAACCGATTCGGTTTCGTAAGGCAAGTCGACAACCTGGTTGTTTACAACGTCAATGCCATCAACGGTGAATTCAAAGAGATCTGCGTCGCTAGAACCCGGCACGACCAAAGTCACGGTGTACGTTTTCGAGGTTAGACCATCGGCCGCTAGCACGACCACGGTTACTAGGTTGTCACCTTCGACAAGCGAGCCATCGCCGTCAACACTGACTACCACTGCGTTGTCATCGGTAGGGGTGACAAAGACTTCTACCTCATCGGTGCCAGCAGGCAAGGTCAAGCTGGTCTGATCGAGAACGTCTTCACCATCGATTGTGAACTCAAAGAGATCGGTATTGTTTGAAAGCAGAACATTGAGCTGGACGGTATAGGTCTTGAAAGTCTCACCATCTGCGGCCAAAACCGTTACCGAAAGAGTGCTTTCACCGTCAACGAGCTCCTGATCGCCCACAACCTCTACAACTGATGCATCAGGGTCGTTCGGCGTTGCAAAAACATCAACGGATTCGGTTCCTGAAGCCAGGTCTATTGTTTGACCATCGACAACATCGACGCCGTCAACCGTGAATTCGAAGAGTGAAACGTCACCCGAATACTCGACATAGAGAGTCAAACGATAGGTCTTTGCAACCGCGTTCTCGGCAGTAACCTCAACGAGCAAGTCGTTTTCGCCGGCTACTAGATCGGCATCGCCTTCAACAAGTGTTACGTCGGCGTTGGGGTCGGTAGGAACTGCATTGACTTCAACCGATTCGGTTCCCTCGGGCAAATTAACCTGAGCACCGGGGCGGTAACTGGTTCCGTTTACCTGCAGTACTGACAACGAATTGTCGGAAGATAGGGGTGCCTCGACCTCGGCTGCGAGTGAGCTGCCGGGTAAAGCAATAAGCAAGGTAGCCAAAAATCCAACAAGACGAACGAAGATTTTCTTTTGCAAAATAGACCCCTAAATAGCTTTGTCATTTCAGGTTAGTTGGCGAAAACCCTTTGTATTCGGGCCAAATGTCTAGTTCGTGATTAATCAAAATTTTGGGCAAAAAACCGACTTGGTCGCTGGAAGCGACTTGTTTCACAGGCCGAGCGAGCCATATAATCGACTCATGACTAACGCCGAGAACTTCAACGCATCAATGCGTGGCGTTATGTGTATGCGCTAGTGCCGCTACCCGCCAATGTTGCTCGGGTAAGCATCAGGCACCAACACCCAAGTTTTCTCAAAACATTCGCATACTCAAAAAAGGCTTAGACAATGACAAACGAAACAGAAGCACGCGGATTCGCACTCTATGTGGGACTCGATGAAGCATCGGCTGCCGCAGCCGGCACCTCGCTAACCGAAGTCGTCAACGAACTCCGAGCAAAACTCGCCGAGCTTGCCCCAGGCACCGACACCTACGCAGCCGTGGCGCTTTCACCGCAGGGTATCGGTGGCCGCAACATCGACGTGGTGCGCGCAGCACTTCGCGACCCGAGAGTCACCGACAACGAGGACCCCGAAGAAGACGAAATGACCGGAATCCTGGTCGATGTTCCGCGCCGCAAAGTCTTCGCCGACGGCGTCAGCGCGAACCTCACCTTCAAGGAGTTCGAACTCCTGACCTACCTCATCGACCACCAGGGCGAAACGATAAGTCGCCGCGAGCTGGTTGAGCTGGTCTGGGACGAAGACGACGACACCGCAGTGAACGAGCGAACCATCGATGTTCACATCAGACGCCTGCGTTCGAAGATTGCCGGTTACGAAGACATCATTCGAACCGTCCGAGGTGGCGGTTACCGCTTCGACAAGCACCCAGACGTAACCGTCGACAGCTACCAGATTTAGGCTTGTTGCGTGAGCGATGCCCTCGAACAACTCGTTGAACTGACCCTTGAGTCGGTTGAACTCGGCAACCTCACCCCGATCATCTTGATTGACGGTCGCGCGGGCAGCGGCAAGAGCACGCTCGCCGAAGCCCTCAAAAACCGCTTGTTCAAAGAGGGCGAGTCACTCCCCCGTGTGATTCACATGGACGACCTCTACGCCGGTTGGCGTGGGCTAGAAGCTGGTGTCGATATTCTGCAGCGGCAGATCCTCGGCGCACTAGCCAAGGGAGTTGGAGCCAGTTGGCAGGAGTGGGACTGGGCTGCTGGCGAGCGCGTTAAATGGCGTGAGTTTCGCGGCGGAACACCGCTAATCATCGAAGGTGTTGGCGCACTGAACCGTTTCAGCGCCGAGCACAGCGAGATTCGAGTCTGGCTCGAGGTTGACGAAGCAGTGCGCTTTGAGCGCTGGGTTGAGCGCGAAGGCAGTGATGAACACTGGGCCGAATGGTCGGCGCAGGAGCTTGAGTTTTACGCTCGCGAACGCTCGAGCGAACTAGCTACTTTGACTTTCGGTTGATAACCCACACGCGCACACCCGCAATGAGTGATGCGCCGATGAACAAACCTGCAATTGCATAAGACGCGTTTTTGACGGCAGGGATCGAGGCGGCGAAGTAGCCGGTGACGGTTAGACCCACACCCCAGGCGATTGCTCCGACGATGTTTGCCGAGAAGAACTTGTAGTAGTTCATCTTTGAGATGCCGGCGATGGCAGGAATGAACACTCGAGCCCAAGGCATGAAGCGGGCGATGACCACGGCCCACCAACCCCAGGCTGCATAGAACTTCTCAGACTTCGCGATTGCGTTTCGAAGCCACTCGCCCTTGCGTCGGTCAAGATAGGGGCGTCCGTAGTGGCGGCCGAGGGTGTAGCCGACCTGGTCGCCCAAAAACGCTGCGATGCCAACGCCGATTGCCATGATCCAGATGCTCTCTTCTTCGGGATGCGTGGCGGCCACGAGTCCGGCGGCGAAGACCAGCGAGTCACCGGTGATGAAAGGAACGAACGCTCCGACAAAGAGACCCGTGCCGGCGAAGACTAGAGCCCAGACGATTCCATAGAAAAGCCAAGGGCCAACCTGGTCATACCAGGTTGCGATTTGATCAGAGAGGCTGGCGTAATGCCGCATTGTTAGGGCTTGCCGTGAAGAACGATGTCTTCTAGCTCGAAGCGCGTGCGAGGCGCGATTTCGCGCTCGTAGGCTGGGCCTTCGAGTTGATCGGCAGGGGCAACCTTGCCAATTGCAACCACGACGATTGGGCTAAGCGATTCGTTGAGTTCAAGAATCGAGCGCACGGCGTCGGGCACAAAGCCACCGATCTGGTGAGCGTGGAGTCCTAGTTCGTGGGCCTGGATCACAAGGTTGGCGACCGAAAGTCCGGCGTCGTAAGGGGCAGACTTGTTCTCTTTGCCGTCGGCGGTTTTGGTGACGATCGAGACAACGACAAGAATCGAGGCGTTTGGAGCCCAGGCCTGGTTGAAGCCAGATAGGCCTTCGGCTGCAATTTTGTTGAACAGGTCGGTGCCGCGGTTAAGCACCGAGTAGCGCCAAGGCTGGGCGTTGTTGGCCGAAGGTGCCCAGCGGGCAGCCTCAAGAATCGAAAGAAGTTCGTGCGAGGTGATTTCGTAGTTGGTGTCGTATGAACGAGGGCTCCAACGGTCGGCTAGTAAGGGCATAATTTGGGCGGCGGTGATCGCAGTTTTCTTCATAGTTCTATTCAACCAAACTCTGGGCTACAGAATTCCGCGCGCGACCTCGAGGAATCCGTCGACGTCTGCTTCGGTGGTGTCCCAGGCGCACATCAGGCGCACCTGGCCGGTTGCCTGGTTCCAGACATAGAAGCGGTAGTGCTCCTGCAGTTTCGCGGTTTGCTCTTCGGTGAAGATCGGGAACACCGCGTTGGCCTGAGTTGGGTTCGGGATCTCAACACCCATGGCTCGCAAACCGGCATCGAGCCTGGCCGCCATCGCGTTGGCGTGCTTCGCGTTGCGGCTCCAGAGGTCGCCTTCAACGAGGGCGATGATCTGGGCGCTCATGAAGCGCATCTTGCTGCCGAGTTGCATCGAGGTCTTGCGCAAGAAAGCGATCGAGTCGATCAGCTTCGGGTTGAGCACGACAACTGCCTCGGCACCCATCGCGCCAATCTTGGTTGCACCGAAGCTCACAATGTCGACACCGGCATCGGTGGTGAACTCGCGAAACTTGGCGTCTAGTGCGGCGGCGGCGTTTGAGATGCGAGCGCCGTCGAGGTGCAGGTAGAGGCCCTTGGACTTGCAGTAGTCACCGATCGCCTTAACTTCGGCTGGCGTGTAGAGCGTGCCGAGTTCGGTGGTCTGCGTGATGCTGACGACAGCTGGCTGTGCGCGGTGAACGCTGCCGATGTCGAACATCTGAGTGTCGATCAGTTCTGGGGTCAGCTTGCCGTCCGGGGTCGGCACGTTCCAGAGCTTTAGGCCACCCATCTTCTCGGGGGCACCGCCTTCGTCGGCGTTGATGTGCGCGGTTTCGGCGCAAATCACCGCCTCCCAACGCTTGGTGCAGGCCTGCAAGGCAACAACGTTTGCGCCGGTGCCGTTGAACATCGGGAACGCTAGGGCATGCGGTCCGAAGTGCTCCTGCATTAGGGCGTCGAGTCTCGCGGTTACCGAGTCTTCGCCGTAGGCGACCTCGTGACCCTCGTTAACGGCAGCCATCGCGGCCATGATTTCAGGGTGAACTCCGGCGTAGTTGTCGCTCGCGAATCCTCGCCAGATTTTTCTCGTCGTCATGCTGTTATTCCTGCCGTTGCTGCAATTTCGGGTGCGAGTTTTTTGCGGAGTGCTTCATAGAACACATTAAGCGGGAACTCGTCTGGCATCACGAGGTCGACGACCTCGCGCAGTTCGCCGGTGACCGGGAGCGAGTCGACACCCTTGGCCCAGGTTGAGCCCGGGTGTGGTTCGACCAAACCAGATACGAACTCGTAACTCGCCAACCAGTGGGCTAGGCGGCTGCGATCGATGCCGGTGCGGTAGAGGTCCTCGACCAGCTCGCAGAGCTCAACCATCGACTCGTTCAGGCGATCCCACTCGAGCGAGAGGGTGTTGTCTGTCCAGTGCAAGACGCCCTGCTTGTGCAGGTGGGCGAAGATGATCTGGCCACCGAGACCGTCGTAGTTGCGCACGCGATCGCCGGTGATCGGGAATCGGAACAGTCGGTCGAACAAGATGGCTAGTCGCGCGAAGCGGGCAAGGTAGATGCCCTGAGCTTCGAGCTTCGCCGTCTCACGGAACGTGGTCAGGTCGCAGCGCAACTCTTCGAGCGCGTACATCCAGAACGGCATGCGCTGCTTGATCATGAACGGATCAAACGGCAGGTCGCCGTGGCTGTGTGCGCGGTCGTGCACGAGATCCCAGAGCATGTAGGTCTCTTGCGTGACGGCTTGGTTCGCCAGCAGGTACTCGGCGTCGGCCGGCAGAGCGAGTTTCAAAAGCTCGGACGCAGACGCGGTGATGCGGCGGTAACGTGCGGCTTCGCGGTCGCAGAAAATGCCACCCCAGTAGAACTTGGCGAGCTCGCGGGTCGCAACGGTCTCGGGGAACAGCACTGCCGAGTTGGTGTCGTAGCCCTTGGTGAACGCGACGAATTCGATCGGAACGAAAGCGGGGTTTTGATACTGCTCCGACTCCAACTTGTTGATCCAGGCCGGCCATGCGGTGCGCGTGACGACCGCTTCGAAGTTGCGGTCGAGGTTTCCGTTTTGCGTGTACATCGGAAACACGACGAGGTTTTCGAGCTTGTCGACTCGGTGCAGGTCGGGGCGGAACAGCAGCAGTGAGTCTAGGAAGTCCGGCACACCGAAGTCGGAATCGATCCACTTCTCGATGTCTTTCAGGGTTGCTTCGAGGTGGTCGCGCTGGTGCTCGAAGCGAGGAATCAGCGCGTCGATTGCCGCCATCATGGCAACCGCGTGGGTCTTCGCCTCAGACTTCGCTTCGATGACCGAGCCGTCTTTCTCTTGCAAGGGGCGAATCGCTTCGACCGCGCGTTCGAGGGCGGCCCAGTGCGGGTCGGTTGCCGTCCAGTTTTCGCTAGCGCCTGCGCCAACCGTGTCTGTAGTCGCAGCGACCCAGGTGACCAGGTTGCGCCAGAGGGTTAAGTGGCCCAGCTCGTGAATCGAGTCGTCGCCGAAGAGGTCGGAGTCGGCGATTACAACCACGCGACCAAGGCCGTGCGACTGAATCGCGAGGAGCGGGGCCGAGGCCGGCATTGCGGTCGGGCTGGTCGAGGCAACCACGTGGGTCTGGGCCGCAACCGATGGGTCGATTTCTAGAGCGCCAGCGCGGTAGAAGCAGGCCTGGCCAACCCCAGCGGTGACGTTGTGACGAGACATCGCCTTGAGGTCACCAAGAACCCAGGTCGCTACGTCTTTGAAGTTTGATTGGGAGTCTTGAGCGGTGACGTTCTGCACCTTGATGCCGAAGCGCTCGGCGATCACCCCAGCCGAGTTGCCGTATTTGAGCTGCTCGGTTTCGGCAAAAAGCACTAGCCCTCCCCCGGCAGCGACCCAGTCAACGAGTTGGTCGATTTCGGTGTCGGTGAATTGCGGGTCACCGTGCTTGGTAGTCGATTCGAATTCGTCCTTGGACGAGTGCAGCGCTACGAAAACCTTTGACCCCTTTAGAGCCTCGGCGAGCGCGCCTTCGGTGTGAACTGCCACGTCGAATCCGTCACTTCGCAGCGCGTTGGCTGCTTTGACGTATCCGGCGTCTTCCGGGTTTGCCGGGTTTACCTGCTCCGCTACCTCTGGTCTTGTGGACCAAGCTGGGCGGTGCGACTCATCGAATGTTACTCGAGCGAGCATTCGTACCTCCTTGTACTCCTCCAATCTACCAAGTGCGTAGGCTGGCAGCATGTCACAAAAAGGTCTTCTGCTGTTTCTCGCCTGCGGTATCGCGTGGGGCATGCCCTACTTCTTTATCAAGGTGGCAGCCGAAGACTTTTCTACTGCGATGGTCATTCTTTCTCGCGTGCTAATCGGCGCAGCGGTGCTAACCCCGATCGCAATCAAGCGTGGCGCATTCATCCCAGCTTTCAAGGCTTGGAAGGCCAGCCTCGCCTTCGCCCTGTTCGAAATGGCGGGGCCCTGGTGGCTAGTCACCGAGGCTGAAAACGGACACATCTCGAGCGGCCTAGCCGGACTCCTCATCGCTACAGTGCCATTCTTCGCGATGGCAGTGACCTTCTACTACCTCGGCGATAAGTCAGCAGTGCACAAAAAGAACCTCATCGGATTGGGCGTAGGTTTTGTCGGAATCGTCCTGCTGGTCGGCATCGACGCAATCGCCAACAACCTCGAGATCATCTGGGTCGGCGCGGTCATTCTCGCGGCCGTTGGTTACGCGATAGCCCCAGCAATCGCCGCCAAAGAGGCTCCCGGCGTTGACCTGATCGGCGTGCTGTCGGTCTCAATGATTTTCGTTGCCGCAATCTACGTGATCCCTGCCGTCACAAACCCGCTAGCTGCCGGGGTAACCACACCGAAGCTGGAGTCTTGGATCGCCCTCGCCGTGCTCGGCGTGGTCTGCTCGGCGATCGCCTTTGTGCTGTTCTTCGACCTAATGGCCGAAATCGGCCTCTCACGCGCCAGCCTGATCACTTACGTGAACACCGCGGTCGCAATCATGCTCGGCGTCTTGTTTGCTAGCGAACCGTTCACCATCGGCATGCTGGTCGGGTTTCCGCTGGTTGCGGTCGGCTCTTACTTCGCCAGCCGCCGGCACGCCTAACTAAAGAACTTTTCGAGCTCGGCGAGGTCGCTACTGGTTTTTAACTCGCGGCTCGACTCTGCGCTCATCGCAACGGTCAGCGTCTCGACGGTCGGCAGCGCCCCGGTCTTCAAAAACTCGTGGTAACTGAAAATGTAGATTGCCCCGTTCGGTTTGCTCTCGTCGGTCGACGAAACCGAGACGATTGCGTCCACGTTTGGGTATTGCACCAGCTCCTCGAAAGCCGAAAGGATGTGCTGCCCGGTGCGAAGCGGCGAGGTTGGCTGAAGATAGACAAACCAAGGTGGGTTGTCTGCCGAGATAAACACATCGTCAAAATCGCCATCGATCAGATCACGAATCACGTCGCCCGCGCTCGAGTTCTCATTGGCGGCAAACGGGTCGCGCGGGTGGGCCACCACGGTTCCGAGCGAGTCGGCGTATTTCAAAATTGCGGGATCTTCTGAAGAGACCAGGACGATGTCAACGAGCCCCGAGTCGAGGGCCGAGTTGACGGCGTGCTCGATGAGCGTGAGGCCACCGAGTTTTACGAGATTCTTGCCAGGCAGGCTTCTCGAGACTCCTCGGGCTGGGATTACTGCGATAACCGGTTGACCGCGAAAAATTTTGACCCCTTAGTTGCAAGGAAAATTGGCTCAGTTTTGAGTCGTTGCCAATATTATCCGAACCCTAAGACAGCGAAAATGCCTGAAATCTGAGCGTTATAAAAGTTCGTTCAGGCGAATACTTTTCTAAATTCGGTTTGTGTGGGTGCGAACATTGACGCATGACTCAGTTCGCGCGCAAAGTGCTCATCGTTGAAGATGAGCCGCTACTTCGCTCGCTGATTGCAGCGAGCCTCGAGCGCGACGGCTTCGTCGTTGAATCGGTTGGTTCGGCCGCCGAAGCGCGCAGAGTCGTCAAGTCGTTCGACCCTGATATTGCACTCTTGGACATCGAGCTGGGCGACGGACCGACCGGCGTAGATCTCGCACTGATTCTTCGCAGACAGATACCGTCAATCGCCCTGGTGTTTTTGACCCACATTCCCGAGCCGCGCGTCGTCGGAATCGACAACAAGAAGATCCCGAAGAATGCCGCCTACCTCAACAAGGAGCGAATCGCTAACCCAGGCGTCGTCCTCGAGGCAATCGAAGCAGCTCTGCGCGACAAAGTGCGCTCAAACTTCAGAGACGACAAGAAGGAGCACCCGCTGGTTGACGTCTCACGCTCGCAACTTGCTGTGCTTCAAATGGTTGCGCTTGGCATGTCGAACAGCGAAATCGCCAAAGAGCGCACGACTTCGATTCGAGCGGTAGAGAACCTGGTCAAGCGTGCGTTTATCGCAGCGGGTATCGACCTAGAAGCCGGTGGCAACCCAAGGGTTACCGCGGCTCGCGAGTTTATTAAAGTTGCAGGGCTTCCTTACGGCAAGTAGCCAAACCTCATGAAGGCCTTTCTGGTAAGACTCTCCAGACGGCTTGCACTGCCCGAGGCTTTCGGTTGGCCGACATTTTGGCTAGCTGCCTTCGTTTACTTTGGCACCACAGTTCTCTTTGATGCCCGGCGCTTTGGCGGCCCCTTCGAACTCTGGCTTCTGAGCTGGGCTGTGGGTCAGCTGGTGCTCCTACTGTGGGTTTTGCTTTTCAAACAACTCTTACTTCGCAAGCTAAACGGGCTTTGGGTTAGGGTCGCAGCTGTTCTGCTAATCGGAACGACGGCTGGCGTCGCACGTGGAGTGTTTCTCGCAGTCTTTAGCACCGAACTTGGTTTCGCAGATAGCCCACAGTTGGCCTTCAGGCTTGGAGGCGGCGCGATCGCCGGGTTCGTGCTGACCATCGCGGGAGCGGCTCTAATCGGTGCAGCCGTTGAACACCAACAAGCGGTGTTGGGATTAAAGAACACGAGCGAAGAGTTGCTCCGCACCCGCAGCGCTGCGCCGCAGTTGCTACAAAAGACTCGCGATGACATCGCTGAGCTGGCGAAAACCACACTGCTACCAAGATTGCGCGAAATCGACCAAGCTCTCGAAAAAACCAAGATGTCCACCAGGCGCGCAGCCAGAATGGCCGAGGAGATCAGGGCGATTCTCAACCAAGAGGTTAGGCCGATGACTAGCTCTCTTGCCCTAAAACTTGAAACCACCCTCCGAGCTCGCCCCGAACCTCCAACGAGCAAGATCTCTGGGCTTGGGCTGCCGAAGCGGTTTGATCTGGGGCAAGCTCTCGCCCCAGGTGCAACCTTCGGGATAGCTCTAATGCTTTGCCTTGCGACCTTTGTGCCACTAACCGACGCTAAAACTACCGCGCTGAGTTTCGCGGGTGCCGCGGCTCTCTATGTAGTGATGGAAGTCGCTGTTCGAGCCTTGCGAGACCGAAAACCAGCTCCGCTGGCTCTAGGCACCTTAATTCTTGCGCTTATCGGAGGACTCTCAACAATTCCTCTGTCCATATTGACCCAGTGGAGCGTGCCGAAAGCTCTGAACCTTGATGCCTTGCCGATCCAATCGGCAGCGACCATGTCGGTGTTGGTCGTGGGAATCGGATTTACCAGGATGGTTGACCTCGAACGCGCGGGATTCGAAGCCCAACTCGGCGAGTTTAACGAAGACCTCGAGCGCGAACTTAAGTGGGTTGACGCTCAGATTTGGGTTATTCGGCGAGACTGGGCATACCTTCTGCACGGACGCGTCCAAAGTGCTTTGACCGCAGCCCTTGCCAGAATCGGCTACGCCCCAAGCGTGAACGAAGAGACGATCAATCTGGTGCACCAGGACATTGAACGCGCTCGTGAGGCTTTGTTTGAAGGTATTGGTCAGCCATTCGAGCTCGAAACTTCGCTTCAAGAAATCGCAGACTCATGGTCTGGGGTCTGTGAACTCGAGCTTCGCTTCAAGGGCAAGGCAATCGCGAGTGTCAACAGCGACCTGGGACTCGCTCGATCGATCAACGAGATTCTGCGCGAGGCGATAAGCAACGGCGTGCGTCACGGCGACGCAACCCATATTCTGATTGAACTTGCCGAAACAGCCGGTCTCATTCAACTCACAGCGTCGAATAATGGCCGCCCGGTTACCAAGAAATCTCGAGCGAGTGTCGGCACAGACATGATGAATGAACTAACACTCGAGTGGTCGCTGCAAAACATCGACTCGCGAGTCGTGCTTCACGCGAAGTTGCCGAAAGCTACTTCTTTTTCTTCTTAGCGACTGGCTTCTTCTTTAGGACAACAGCCTGAGCTGCGATCACGTTCTTGCCGTTGAAGGTTACCGACGGCGAACCGTAGAGCTCGTAGCCATCCTTCAGTGCGTCAGAAACCTTCTGGCAGAATGACGCGTCGTCAATACCAGTTAGCAAGCGGTAAGCCTTCTTTGGCTCTGGCTTTGCCTTCTTAGCCTTCGCTGCAGGAGCTGCCTTTGCGGCAACCGGTGCCTTGGCGGCAGCGCGAGTTGCGGCTGGGCGGGCAGCAGGGCGAGCAACCGGCTTCTTAGCGGCAGACTTAGCTGCTGGCTTTGGGGCAGGCTTTGCTGCTGCCGGGCGAGTTGTGCGGGCGGGGGTCTTTGCAGCGGTCTTTGCCGGTGCTTTACGTGTAGTAGCCATGCTTAGAGTTTGGCAAAACTTGGGCAAAAATGCTCAATATTTGCCGTTTATTCACTTGGTTACGGAGTGATACTTTTTCACTTCTTTGGCGAAGGCTTGGGCCACTGCGATTGAACGCTCGCGATATGCCTTGGCGTTCTTCTTGGTCAGAGCCTTTTGATCCTCAACCGAAATGCCGAGTTTCTCGAATGCCTTCGGGTAGGTGGCGAACCAGGAGTGCATCGCTGCCACGCCGACTTCAATATGAAACTGCACGCCCCACGCCTTCGGCCCAACCTTGAAAGCCTGGTGAATGTTGTTCGTGGTGCCGTAGAGCTTTGCGCCCTCGGGCATGTCGAAGGTGTCGTAGTGAAAGTGAAAAACGTCTGGGTCTTTGCCGAGCGCCTTCATGATCGGGTCATTCGAAGACTCGGGCTTCATCTGAACCTTTGTCCAGCCGACCTCGGGGGTTGGAGTCTTATAAACCTCGGCGCCAGCCGCCGAAGCTAGCATTTGCGAACCGAAGCAGATGCCGAGCAACGGCATCTCGAGGTCTAGTGCCTGGTTGAACAGTTTGCGCTCGACCGGCAT
Organism: Rhodoluna sp.; assembly: GCA_044372535.1. Lineage (GTDB taxonomy): Bacteria > Actinomycetota > Actinomycetes > Actinomycetales > Microbacteriaceae > Rhodoluna. The sequence continues at coordinate 17,062 of JBILRS010000002.1, read as the reverse complement.
CCAGGCGTGTTCTTTCTCTTCAAGGACGCCGGCAATTGCGCCAAGCGAGATAACGCCGTCGTATTCGTGAAGCGGAATGGTTGGGGCGCTTGCGTTTTCGACGTCCCAGGTGTCGATCTCTAGGCCCGCTTCGATTAGCGGCACCGCGAGTTCGTTCAGATGATCGTCGAGGTTGTGTTGAATTACGAGAATTCGTGCCATCTGAATAGCGTAACTAGAAGAGGCGGTTCTCACCAAGGTCTAATCCGCGCATCAGGTCGTAGTCGAGAGTCAGGCACTCAATGCCTCGGTCTTCGGCCAGTGTCTTTGCCTGCGGCTTGATCTCTTGAGCCGCAAAGATTCCGCGCACCGGGCGCAGCTGAGGGTCGCGATTTAGGAGCTCGAGGTAGCGGGTGAGTTGCTCGACACCGTCGATGTCACCGCGTCGCTTCAGCTCGATCGCCACGGTTTTGCCGGCGGAGTCCTTGGCCAAGATGTCGACCGGACCAATCGCCGTGAAGTACTCGCGACGAATCAGGGTCATGCCCTCGCCCGCGTGGTGAAGTTGGTCGGCGAGCATCTCTTGCAGGTGAGCCTCGACACCGTCTTTCTGGAGGCCGGGGTCTTCGCCAAGTTCGTGCTCGACGTCGCTGAAAATCTCGTAAATCGAGACATACAAGATGTCGGCGGTCTTGGTTTGCGAAACGCGCCAGACCTCGGTGATGCCGAGTTCGGCCTGAGCCTCATCGGGTTCGGCGGCCGTGATCGTGCAGGGCGGATTCATCCAGTTGAGTGGTTTGTACGAACCGCTGTCTGAGTGAACCAGGATGCTGCCGTCGCCCTTCAGCATGAGCAGGCGGGTGGCGAGTGGTAGGTGAGCGCTCAGGCGACCGGCGTAGTCAACCGTGCAGCGGGCAATTACGAGACGCATTACTTTTTAGGCTGCGCCTTCAGCTGCGCCTCGAGCGCCTCGAGCCTGTCGATGATGTGGCTGAGTGCTTTGTCTTGATCGGTGAGGTGGCTCTGCAGCTGCTTTGCCTCTTCGAGAATCGCACCGGCGTCCTCGTAGGTGGCTATCGCTCTGCGGTCTGAGGCTGCCGCCTGAATGTTTTGCCCGACCAGAATTATGGGCAATAGCACCAGCTGCAAGAAGGTTTGGGCTACCCAGGTCACGATGGTCATTTCGTTACCGGAGGCTATTGCCGCGGGGAGGCTTATGAGCGTGATGCCCATAAAGATGCCCGCGGCCCACATGCTGCCAACGCCCTTGGTTATTGCCAAGCCGATTCTCTCACCGGCCGAACGTTTGTCAGATGCGGGATCGAAGACGCTCGAGTCGGCGTGGGTTAAAACCGGCCCGGCCTCCTTGCGCTTTTCAGCGTGCGGGTGCTGGGTGTACTCGTAATCCGGCTTGGACATCAGCTGTCAGTTTCGCGGTACGAGACCTGAACCTTTGTCGAAGGTGGCACGGCGACGATGGTTCTGACAATGACTTCTTGCACTTCACGGCCGAGCAGGGCTTCGACCCGCGGCTTCAGAGTGCCATCTTCGATGTTGGTGCCCTCTAGGCTGACCTGAATGGTGCGGGTGTCGGGGCTTGAAAGAAAACGCTTGTTGTCGATAATTGCGATCATGCCGACCAGGAACGCGGTGTAGGCGGCCTTGGTTAGCAGGTCAACACCGAGGAGTCCGATGATCAAGCCGATGCCGAGGCCTGCCAACAGGTAAGCCATTTCGATCCAGCCAGCGGTCGATGAACGAAGACGAATAACGCTAATCACAGCGAAGAGCGCGAAGCCGACGCCGAGAGGTAGGTTGACTGCACCGAGTGCCCCGGTGAGAGCGAAGAGTGTGATGTTGATCGAAGAGATAGCAATTGCCATGTCGCGGTTGCGGTGTCTGCGGTAGTAGAGCAGGTACGAAAGGACTGCAACAGAACCAAGGTCTAGTGCGAATGTTGACAGGAAATTCCAAATGTCTTCAGTAATCATGAACATTAGACTAACCCTTAATGAATACGAAGACATTGCGCATCACCTCCCGAATCACCGCATTCGTGATTCTTGTCACGGCGGCGCTCTTCTCTGGCTCGAGCGCGCAAGCCGCAGCCTTCAAACTCACCGACATTTATAACCCCGCGAAGGTCAACTCGATTGAGTTGACGATTCCGCCCGCAAGCGAGCAGGCGCTGAACAACAAGGCGACCGCGAAGATCTACACGGCCGCCAGCGTGACAATTACCGCCGCCGGCTACACCATGGGTCCGATTCAAGTTGGCCTCCGCCTCAAGGGCAGCACCTCGCTACAACTGCTAAGGCAGACCCCCTCTTTCAAAATGGCGTTCAACTGGGGGACCGCGCTCAAAGGCGCACGTTTCTTGGGTTTAAAAAACATGACCTTGAACGCAATGACCCAAGATGAATCCAAGCTTCACGAGTTTGGCGCATACAAACTCTTCAACGCGATGAGCGTGCAGGCGCCGCGAACCGGTTGGGCCACACTCAAGATCAATGGTGTGAATCGTGGTCTTTACCTCAACGTCGAGAGCTATGACGACATCCTTCTCGGCTCGCGATTCAAAGACACCACCCTGCACCTTTACGAGGGCGTTGCCCTAAACGACTTCAAACGTGGCAAGGCAGACGGTGCCGAAAACACCGGAGCGTTCCTCGTGAAAGAGGGCTGGAAAGCGGCCCCTAACAAGAACGACTTGCAAAAACTTATCGATGTGGCGAACTACAGCTCTTCACTCGCCTGGTGGAACGGCATGGCCAAGTACACCGATCGTTCGCAGCTGATTCGCATGTGGGCAGTTGAAAACTTCGTTGGCCACTGGGACGGCTACACGGGGCCGCTAAACAACAACTACTTCATTCGCAGCAACACCTCTGGCAAATTCGTAATGCTCCCCTGGGGTGCCGACCAAACCTTCGGTGAAAACAGGCAGACCAAGGTGCTGCTCGACGACTACTTCTACCCGATGGACAAACCACAGTCAGGGTTCCCTTGGATTGAACAGGCTTTCAAAAAGACTGTGATGGATCGCGGCTTGCTCTTCAAGCGCTGCCTCGCCTACACGCCTTGCCGAGTCGAATACCTCACCCAGCTAAAGGCCGTCTCGATCAAGGCAACCACCACTAAGTTGGTCGCCTCCATGAAGGCCGCATCGACCGTGATCGCTCCGTACACCAACACGAGCGCGAAGAACGAGCAGGTGCGCACGCAGGCTTGGGTTGGGAAGCAGCAGTCAAAGGTTTCAGCACTGCTGAAGCTCTACAAGATCAAGTAGCGCTACTTTTTGGCGGTAGGCGTTGGGGTTGGCTTCGGAGCCAAAGTGACCTTCAACTTGCCGCCGTCTGACTCGGTTGGCTGAAGCTCAACCCAGGTGCGACCCGGCGCCAAAGTAATCGGTGCCCCGGCAGAATCGGTGAGAGTGATAGGCGAAGTCTGAGTCGCCTTCGACCAGGTGCCGACAACCATCTTGCCGTCGGTGAAAACCGTTGCTGTGCCGGTGCCGATGACGATGTCTTTCGGAACATTGCCGTACTGGCGATCAACCTTTACCCTCATCACGACAATGTTGGTGGTCGTGATGTTCGACTCGTCGGCAGCATCGGTGTGCGGCTTACCGTCTTGGTTGCGCACCCAGGTGCTCGACTTCGCGCTCCAAACCCACTCGGCCAGCGCCGAAGGAAAGTAAACCTTGAAACTCGTGACCGCTTCACCCGAAGTGGCTGCGGTTGACGAAGCGAGGTCTTCGGCCATCACGAACATCGGCTGCGGTGGTGCTAGCTCGGGGTGGTTGGCCGCCAACTTGGCCACGTCAACGATCACGTTGTGGGGTGCCGGGCGATCGCTCGCACGACTGAACGTGCCGTTGTTCTGCTCAACGGTCTCGCTCGCGTTGAACACATCGGTGGCGCGCATCATGTTCACGAACTTGAGCTGCCCACCCGAGTAGCAGACGATGCCGCCGAGAGGGGCGATGATGTCTGGGTCCATTGGGCGAATCGAACGAACCGGCCCGACAGCTTCAGGCTTGTCGGAGTGCCAAATGGCAACGAAGCGAGTGAGCCCGCCCTCGACCATTTCGTCGAAGACGATGTCGGTGCGGTTTAGGTTCAACTGCGGACGCGCAACATCGAGGTTGTCGATCTTGCAAGCCACCGAAGGCCCCGCGAGATTAGCGTTAGTGCCCTCTTCAAACTTGATGCCCGTCAGTGGTGCCGTCACATAAACCTTGGGAGTCGGGGTGTCGATCGGGGTCGGAGTGCTCGCGCAACCGGTAAGTAGGGCTAGAACTGCGGTGACTGCTAAAACTCTCGAGGCTTGCTTCATATTCGTCATTCTAGATCGCCTGCCTGTGAGAGTTACTTAGTGAATGTCCAAACCGATTTAATCGGGCCAACTTTGAACCCAGCGTCGGCTTCGAGCGTCACGGTGCAAACACCCGAGCCAAGCATCTGCACGTAGGTGCTCTTGGTCGTGGTGTCGACTGTGCAATTGCCCAAGAAGCTGAAGAAGCCTTCTTTTGCCGAGGTGGTGGTCACGGTTTCGGCGTAGGCCACGATGAACTTAGCGGTGCCGATCTTCTTCTTGAAGGCAGGGGCGGCAACTTTCTGCGCCCAGGTCTGCGGGTTCGGCGTTAGAGGCACGGTGAACGTCTTGCCGATGTAGGTCTTGCTCGCGGTTACCCAGCCGGCGATCGTCACAGTGCACTTGCCCGAGCCGGCGAGCGCCTTTAGCGTGGTGCCCGAAACCGAGCACGGGCCAACAACCTTGGTTGCCTTATTGACTAGGTTGAGCGTCTTGCCCTTCGGCAGCTTTGTCGTGGCCCGCCAAGAGGTTTCGGTGCTCATCGAGTAGCTGCGCACAATCTCGCGGGCGATTGGCACGTTCATGGTCGCTGTCGCCGCGTAGTGGTTCGAGTCCTTGGCCACAGAAACCGTAACCACGCAGGTGCCCGACGACGCCGTCGCGGTTAGCGTGCCTTCAAAGTGCCGGCAACTCGAGTTTGTCTTGTAGGTGATCGCTCCGGTTGAACTCGCGGTCGCGACAAACGGAACACTTGCGCCAGAGGCGATGCTGCTTACCTTCGGGAAGTTCACGGTGCTGACCATCTTGCCGAGGTCAACGAAAGCGATCGCGTAGCCGGCGTGATAGTCGTTCACCGAGTTTGCCCCGGCCGGAGTCGAAATGCTGATGACGCAATCACCGGGCGCAATTGCCGTGATCTCGCCGTTGTATGGGTCGAGCGTGCAAACCGCCTTGGCCGGGTCACCCATTAACCTGAAGGTCGGCGCCTTCTGGGTGTTGTTCATCACTAGTGGCGCGATAACAGTGCCAGCCACAAAGTTGGTCGGCGCGCTGTAGCTCAGCCCGAGTTCGGCAACCTTGCGCAGGGTCACAGCCTGCCTAAACTCGCTCGTGCCGGTGCGGCCCGAAACGAAGTTCTTTACGGTGTCTTTGTTGCCAAGCGCGTTGCGCCCAGGGTAAAAACGGGTCTCTGCCTGCACGGTGCTGCTGATGGCCGCCCAGACCTCATCGACGAATTTGGCCGAGTTGATCGAGTTTGCAACCTCGCCCAGGCGCGCAAGAGATGACTGGTAGAGCGCTCGGCACTCCTCAGAAGCCATGCATCGCGTGAACATCACACCGACCGCTTGGCCACCACCGGTGTAGGTGTCGAAGTAGGTGACGTTGAGCTCACCGCTCTGATTGGTTAGCGTCTGGTCGATACCCCAAGGGTGCATGGTCATTATTCCGGAGTCGTCGAATCGAACCTGGTAGTTGTTGATAATGAACCAGGAGTAGGCGTCCCAGTGTTCAATGAATCGCTCAAACGCCCACATCGACGTCAACTCGCCCATATCGGCGTAGTTGTTGATGGCTTCCCACCACTCGTCGCCGTAGAGGTTGTTGATCTCAGACACGTTTGCGATGTCTTCGCGGCTGTTTTCGTCGCCGGACTTTATCTGCAACTGCTCGTAGGTGTCAACGCGGCCGTTCGGCTGAGTGACCAGGTCTTGCCAGTACGCACCTTCGTAGGAGTGCTGCGTGCCCGAGGTGAACCAGCGCTTGTAGAGCTGCTTGTCGTAGGTTTCAAGAATCATGTGAAGTCCGAGGTCAACGCCATTAACAAACAGTTGCATGTAACCGGCGCGTGGAGTCGGGATTCCGGCCGAGCGAGCGATTCGATAGGCGGTCATCTCGCGCAACTGCGAAGGATCCTGAATCATCGAGTTCAGCGTGATCTCTTTCAGACCGTAGAAGCGCTGAGCGTCGTATTCGTCACCGTAGTCAAACTTGATCTTGATGCCGGGCTTTTGGTCGGTGACAACCGAGCAACCGCTGAAGTTGCAGGTCGAGATCGGGCGCCTCGAGCCGTAACCACCCTTTAGATGGGTTCCGATGTTCATCGGCGGCAAGGTGCCCTTATAAGAGGTAAAAACCGCGGTGCCCGGTTGCCAGCCAATCTGAACGTTTCCGGTGCGAGTCGCGTAGGTGTCGCCGGCCAGCTCACGCAGGCTGTCTTCGGGCAGAGTTAGGTCGATTCGGTTGATGTTTAGAGGGTCGTAGAGAAACGCTGCAGGGTCTGAACCCTCAACATATTTTGACGGGCCAGTGGCCGCTTGAGCAGGTGTGGCCTGGAATCCGGTTAAGACGAACGCCGCCGCGACAACCGTCGCTAGCCCCCGCTTAGCACTACCAAAAATGCCCATCAGTCAATGCTATGGGCTAGTTTGGACATCATGACTACTGAAAGCGCTTTCTCCCAGAGAACTCCCAAACTCGAACTTTTGTGGGAGCAAACCTTCGCTCAGCCAGACGGCACCCGCCCAGACGCTGGCTACTGGACCCACGACATCGGCGACGGCTCGGAAGCCGGAATCCCAGGCTGGGGCAACCAGGAGCGCGAGTGGTACACCGACACCGCAGCCGAAACTCGCGACGGCAAACTAGTCTTCACCGCCACCAAGCTCGAGAAACCGAGCGACCTCGCCGCCTACTACGGGCCAGCCGAATGGACGAGCGCGAAAATCCACACCAAAGGCAAAGTCGAGATCCAGTACGGACGCGTCGAAGCGACCATCAAAGCCCCAACCGGCGACGGCACCTGGCCAGCTTTCTGGATGCTCGGCACCAACATCGCCGAGGTCACCTGGCCCGAATGCGGCGAAATCGACATCCTAGAAATGCGCGGACGCGACCCCAAGACGCTCGTCAGCACCGTCCACGGCCCCGGCTACTTCGGCGACAATGGCAGCGGAACCGAGATCCCGGTGCCAGCACTCAACGAAGGTTTCCACACCTTTGGCATCGACTGGCTCGAAAACGAGATCGTCTGGCACTTCGACGGCAAACCGTTTCACAAAGTCACCCCAGACAGCGTCGCCCCCAACCGCTGGGCCTTCAACCACCCGCACTACATCATCATGAACCTCGCCATGGGCGGCGGCTTCACCGGCGACATCGACCCAGAGCTCACCCACGCCGAGATGCAGGTCGAAAGTGTGCGTGTCTATTCGATTGACGGCATTGGTGAGGTTAACTTCGGGCTAAAATAGTGGTGTTCGCCACCGCTGTCGCGCGCACAAACCACCAACCAGCAGGAGTTTATCCGTGCCAAAAATCATCGTTGAGGTTATGCCAAAGGCAGACCTTCTAGACCCCCAGGGCAAGGCAGTGGGCAACAGCCTGAAGCGCGCCGGACACAACGTAACCGCCGTTCGCATCGGCAAGCGCATCGAACTTCACTACGCAAACACCCCAACCGACGCCGACATCGAGAAGGCAAAGCAGATCGCAGCCGACTTCTTGTCGAACGGCGTTATCGAAGACGTCGTCGGCGTTCACGTAGAGGCGTAATAGTGAAAATCGGTGTAGTCACCTTCCCCGGCACCCTTGACGACCGCGACGCCCAGCGAGCAGTTCGCATCGCGGGAGGCACGCCGGTTGCCCTCTGGCACGCAGACACCAACCTCCACGACGTCGATGCAGTCGTGCTACCCGGCGGTTTCAGCTACGGCGACTACCTGCGCTGCGGAGCAATCGCTGCCCAGGCACCGGTAATGCAAACCATCATCGAGAAGGCAAACCAGGGCCTGCCAGTGCTCGGCATCTGCAACGGCTTTCAGGTTCTAGTTGAGAGCCACCTGCTACCAGGCGGCCTGATTCGCAACGAAAACCAGCACTTCATCTGCCGCGACCAAAAGCTGATCGTCGAAAACGTCGACACCGCATGGACCAACCAGTTCACCCTCGGTGAAGAGATCACGATTCCGCTGAAGAACGGCGAAGGCGGCTACATCGCGGACGAAGAAACCCTCAAGCGCCTCGAAGGCGAAAACCTCATCACGTTCCGCTACAGCGAAGTGAACCCAAACGGCTCGATGAACAACATCGCCGGACTCCGCAACGAAAGAGGAAACGTCGTCGGACTCATGCCGCACCCAGAGCACGCTGTCGAGCCAGGTTTCGGCCCCGACACCAAAGTTGCCATGCGTTCCGGCATCGACGGCCTCAAGTTCTTCACCTCCGTGCTCAAGTCGCTAGTCGAGGCCTAAACCATGACAATGCACATCGACACCACCAAAGAAGCCAAGAAGACTCCAGACAAGCCACAACCCTGGAAGGAACTCGGACTCAAAGAGGACGAGTACCAAGAGATCCGCAGAATCCTCGGAAGACGCCCAACCTCTGGCGAACTAGCCATGTATTCGGTGATGTGGTCTGAGCACTGCTCCTACAAGTCATCCAAGATCTACCTCCGCCAGTTCGGCGAAAAAGTCACCGAAGACATGAAGAAGCACCTCATGGTCGGCATGGGCGAAAACGCCGGCGTCGTCGACATCGGTGAAGGCTGGGCTGTCACGTTCAAGGTCGAGAGCCACAACCACCCGAGCTACATCGAGCCGTTTCAGGGTGCCGCAACCGGCATCGGCGGTATCGTCCGCGACATCTTGAGCATGGGCGCAAGACCAATCGCCGTGATGGATCAACTACGTTTCGGTGACGTCAGCCACCCAGACACCAGAAGAGTTGTTGACGGCGTCACAGCCGGAATCAGCTTCTATGGCAACTGCCTCGGCCTGCCAAACATCGGTGGCGAAACCGTCTTCGACAAGGTCTACCAGGGCAACCCGCTCGTCAACGCCCTCAGCATCGGAGCGCTGCGCCACGAAGACCTTCACCTCGCCAGCGCCAACAACCCCGGCGACCAGGTGATCCTGTTTGGTGCCCGCACCGGCGCCGACGGCATTGGCGGAGTATCAGTACTCGCCTCCGAAACATTTGACGCCGAAGGCCCAACCAAGCGCCCAGCCGTTCAGGTTGGCGACCCGTTCGCCGAGAAGGTGCTCATCGAGTGCTGCCTCGAGCTCTTCGCAGCCAAGGTTGTCGCCGGCATCCAGGACCTCGGCGGCGCGGGCCTAAGCTGCGCAACGTCCGAACTTGCCTCAAACGGCAACGCCGGCATGCGAATCCAGCTCAAGAACGTGCTGCTCCGCGACGACTCGCTCACCCCAGAAGAGATTCTGATGAGCGAAAGCCAAGAGCGCATGATGGCAGTTGTGCCAAAGAAAGACCTCAAGACCTTCGAAGCCATCGTCAACAAGTGGGAGGTCGAGTACTCGGTGCTCGGCGAGGTCATCAAAGAACCGCGCCTCTATATCAACTGGGGCGACGAAGAGATCATCAACGTGCCACCACGCTCGGTTGCCCACGACGGCCCCGTCTATGAGCGCCCGGTCAAAGAGCCGAAATACCAGAAGGCCCTCAACAAAGACACCACCGAAAACCTCAAGAGAGCAACCACCCCGGACGAACTCGCGACCCAGTTCGTCGAAATCATCACGAGCCCTAACCAAGCCTCGAAGAGCTGGATCACCGACCAGTACGACCACTACGTCGGCGGCAACACCGCCCTCGCAATGCCAGACGACTCGGGCATGATCCGTGTTGACGAAAAGTCAGGCCTGGGCGTTGCCCTCGCCACCGACGCCAACGGTCGCTACGGTTACCTCAACCCCTACGAAGGCGCCAAGCTCGCCCTCGCCGAGGCCTATCGCAACGTCGCCGCCAGCGGAGCAACCCCTCTCGCCGTCACCAACTGCCTCAACTTCGGCTCTCCTGAAAACCCAGAAGTTATGTGGCAGTTCAAAGAAGCAACCGCAGGTCTCGCCGACGGTTGCCTCGAACTAGGCATCCCTGTCACGGGCGGCAACGTCTCCTTCTATAACCAAACCGGCGACGTCGCCATTCACCCGACCCCTGTTGTCGGCGTCCTAGGCGTCATCGACAACGTGGCAAGAAGAATCCCAAGCGGCTGGCAAGACCAGGGCCATAACATCTACCTACTCGGCGAAACCAAGAATGAGATGGACGGCTCCGTCTGGGCCGGCGTGATCCACGACCACCTCGGCGGCAACCCCCCAACAGTCGACCTAAACAAAGAAAAACAACTAGCCGAAGCCCTCAACGCAGCCAGCGAACAAGGACTCCTCGCCTCAGCCCACGACCTCTCCGAAGGCGGCCTCGCCCAAGCAGTAGTCGAGAGCGCAATGAGATTCAACATCGGAGCACGCATCTACCTCGACGAACTCAAAGAGACTTACAACCTCGACGACACCGCTGCCCTCTTCTCAGAATCGACAGCAAGAGTCCTCGTCTCTGTAGGCCGCGAAGACGACGTCAAGTTCGTAGGCCTCTGCGAAGCCCGAGGAATCCCCGTCCACCGCATCGGAGTAACCGACGGCACCAACCTCGAACTCCAAGGCATCGCCAACTGGGAGCTAGAGAACCTGGCAAACGCCCACGCGAACACGCTGCCTGAGCTTTTTGGCTAGCGCAAGTTACCAGCAATTATCTGCGTTGCGATTAGCTTTTGGAAATCTTCCCAATGTTCCTTAGTGACGCTGAGCCCACGGATTTTTCCAGCCGATTTATAAACTTCAAAATCTACGAAATTGAAGCCGCCCGCTCTTTTGAACAACTCCAACATCTTCGCCAGACAATCCTCGTCACCTAAAGCCATGCCCAACCAGAAATAACCGAAGGCGCGAAGCCAGGCAATGTAGGTCCAGCTTTGGCCAACCTCAAGAAGGTAGCTCTCACCGAGATGCTTTAGGTGCTTTTCGAAATAGACACCGTTGTAATAGTAGGAAACCGCACCGTTTTTTGGTCCGACATTTGAAGCAACTGTGGCATTTGACCAAGAATCTGAGACTTCACTCCAGTCCGGAGTAAAGACTTCGGTACCCGTGACAAAAGCCTGCGCGTCTTCTTCGGGGACTAACAGAATAACTCGAGGTCGAAGTAGCGACCCATTGCTTGCAACAGCGTTGCTCTGTTCTGGCTCTACGAAAAGCAGAATCCGATAAGTGCCGGTGGTCGTTGGATGATCAACTTTTGCGGCAGACAGATCTGAAAAACCGCCTGTGCCACCAATCAAAATTCCGTTGTCGTCAGGGTCTCCCATAATCACGTTGATGGTCCCGCAATCTAGCGCTGGCAAAGCGAGATACTTTTCGCAGGCCGGAAAGAACAGTTCGCCCCACTCCGTGAAAGGTTCAGACTTTGAGAGGGCCTGGCTAACTTCACTCGCGAACTGGTTGCCCTCGTCAAAAAGATAAGCGACCGAACTCTTTCGCGACCCGAGGAATTCGACTCCGGAGTAAACACCGTCCCCCCTGCCGGCGAGAAAGTTGAAGTTGTTTCCTGCGTACCTTCCGCAAGTAGCGCAATTCCTCACCGTCTCATATTCGGTGGCGTCACATTCCCCACAGTCAATGAAGTAATCCGAAGAAATCTCAACAAATGCTTTTTCGACATTTATGGTTCCCGCCAGAGAAATTCCCATTATTGGGGCATCTGGCCCAATAAACATGTTGTCAAAAACCCCTTGAAGTGTCATAACTCCCCCTAATTCTGTTGCCTGAATTGCGACAAGAGTAACAGACACAAATTAGCCAGCAATGGCTCTAAGACCTTCGTGGCGAAATCCTCAATCGAGACGCCTAATTGGGCAAGTGTGGCTAGAGAACCTGGCTAATTCTCACCAGGCAACCCTACCTGAGCTTTTTGCCTGACACGCCTGACATAGATGTGGGTTCACTGGTAAGTTTTCTCCTAAGAATTCACTAGGGGGAAACCATGAGAACATGCCAAAACTGCAAAGCCGAACAAACCTACTCGGCCACTACTTGCTCAAACTGCTACGCACCGCTTTCAGAAGTGGAACAAAATCAGGAGCCCGAAGAGGTTCTTGAGTTATTTGAGGCAGATGATCTGCCGCTAACCTTGGATCCGAGCAAGCCCCAGTACAAGGTAGTCACCCAAAAAGACAGGTACTTTTCAGCCAAGTTCGACCCTGCCCGAATCGAAAGAGCCCTGAACGAATACGCTCAGGACGGTTGGGAGCTGGTTCACGCTGTTTCGGCCGACATGCCCGGTCTTGGGGGCGGAAGGAACGAGCTCGTCCTCTTTCTAGAAAAGAAGCCAAGTGTCTAAGGGAATATTTGGTGGAGTACTAATCTCCGATTCAGAGCTTCCTGGAGAAGAAAAAGGCGAGGTAGTTGTCAAGATTTCCAGACAAAACGCCCTCCCGTCCGAGATCAAACTAAAGATGGCCGAAGCGGCGAAGGCAATCGGCGCCAACGGAGTCAAAAACTTCGAAACGGCGCAAGCAGGCCACCACTGGCTCCTTAATGCCAACCCCCTGAAGTGGGACTCCGAGTCTCTCTACGGTGTCGGCATGGGCGTTCGTATCTCAAAAGAGCAGATGGGCGAGGCCCTGCGCTAACGGGCAATCACTATCGAGATCCTTTTCCAGTTTTGATGTAGTCGCTCCATGCCACAATGGTCATGAAGAAGTTTGATGTTTCGAGGGAGAACACAATGTCTGAAAAGCCTGTAGAAGGTTGGTACCAATCACCTGACGACGCAAAGATGCTGCGTTGGTGGGATGGCACTCAGTGGACCGATAACGAGAAGCCAAACACAGACCCAGCCCCTCCAACTGGCGCACCGGTCGATAGCGCCCCTGCGTCAAATGACACCGCCGAAACGGTCACCAACATTATTGGTGCCACCGGGCTTGCCGCTGCTGGTGTGGCCCTAGCTGCTGACGGCGCAATTGGCTTGGGAGACAAGCGCAAGGGCTTCAAGGGCCTGGGCAAGTTCTTCATCATCGGTTTCTCACTGATGCTCCTCTCTTTCTTCGGCTTCATCGCCGGAATTGCCGACTCTGTTGATGGCACCAACCGCGTTGAAGCCATGGGCACAGTCACCAACATCCAGACGGACGCGTACGACAAGTGCATTCCGACAGCTGAGTTCACAGTCAACAGCACGACCATTGCCACCAAAGGCACCGAGTTTGAGAAGTGTGTCTGGCAGGTCGGTGACCCAATCACAGTCTCATATGACGACAAGACCAACGGCGCCAACGCCGCGATCGGTGAAGCAATCGACCCCGTCAACACAATCCTTGGCTCTATGGCCATCGCAATCATCGGCCTATTCGTCGCCGGCATCGGCTTCGTTAAGCTCGGAGTCCGCGCAGGATCTGTCGCAGGAGGCTTCCTCCTATTCCGTCAAGGCCTAAAGCTCGGCAAGAAGGCGACCAAGTAACATGGCCGGCATTGGCAAACGACTAGCCGGACTCCTCGGCTCAGAGACCGTAGACAAACTCAAGAATGTCGGCACCGAAGCCCTCGGCGACGTTATCGGAACCCTTGCTGGCTCAGCTGACGACAAAGACAAATCAGATAGCGCCCCACCACCATCAGGCAAACGCTTTGACGAGCCCGCCCCCGCTCAGGCTCTTGCGGCCGCTGAAGCAACTCCGACAGCACCTGCAAGCAGCAGCGGGCCTGGATCCAGCTCCGTCGCCGACAAAGTGATCGAGCTAAACAGGCTGCGCGAAAGCGGTGTTTTGAGTGATGCGGAGTTTGCTTCGCTCAAGGCAGAGCTTCTCGGGTCCTAATGCTGGGAATCCCCCGATTGGCGTTAGAGAGTAAGGCTCCAACCGGACTAGAGACCCTGCGCGATTAGTCCACCTCACCCACAGGGCTTAGCGGGGCAGCCAGGGCCTTTGCGTGTAGTCGAGCATGAAACCGGGATCGAACCAATGCGGCCAAAAAATAGGGGTCTCATAGAAGCCCCCATCGTCAAAGTCGAACATGTCCTCAGGGGTAATCCAAGCATCCTCTATCAATGCCTTGATAGCTGGGCTACCGTAATTACATGGGATAGTGCTCGAATCCTCATCTGACATTTCGTCAGGCAGGGCAATTGGCCAAACGAGAATTTCCGGTCTCTTCATAGCAAAAACAGCATCATGGAAATCCTGCAAAGTTGAAACAGAAACCCAATCATCGAAGCCATGCATCAAGTATTCAAATTCGTGCATCGTTCTTTGGGCTGAGTAAATACAAACCTGTTCAATCGTTTCCGCTTCAAGGTTGTAAAAGACGAATGCTATCTCTTTGCGAATAAGAGGCATTGACAGTTCCTCATCCATCGCCTCGTCGATAACCGCCGGATCGATTCCTCTGTGAACGAGTTCGAATCTGGATGCCAAATTTGCTCGACCGAATTCAAAGAGCTCTTCATTGCTCATAGTTTTTAGGTTGTAGGAGCGTTCCTCTTCGCGGACATTGTTCGGAGAGGTTTCGTCGTAGATTTGCCAACGCTCAGTGAATTCAGTGGCCCAGCTACGACCACCAAGTCCGCCTCGCCAATCGCATTTTACGCACGCTTTTGTCGGTGCTTCGTCTGACCACTCACAACCGCCAGGAATCTGGTTGTCATCGAGCGGACCCGCGATTAGGCCATAGACGATATCGAGCAAGTCTGATTCACATAGTGGACAGCGGTACATTTTTGGCAGAAGACTAAACAAACTTTCCATAATTCCCCCATCGAGATAAACGGTTATGAGTCACTCTAGCGGTTACCGATGACGGTAAATAGGCCTCAATGAGAAGAGTTTAAAGGAGTTGACTAGTTGAAGCTGTCGTGATCCTGGCGACGCCACATTCTTCAACACGTACCATGAAGAAAGTTTGTTATTCTTCCGCGTTCGTTGGGGTCGGCTACTCAACGTATCGCAGGAAAAGTGGGTTAGTGTATTGCCATGCTTAGCCAAGACGCCCTCGAAGAATTGAAGTCCATTTGCGGCAAGGATGACAAAGCTCTCGGTCGAGTCTTTTTGCTCCTCGAATCTGGAGTCACCTCCAACCAAGAGATTGTTAAGAGGGGTGGTGGAGGCAATGCCGGTGCAGTCGGCATAAACCGACAAATTCTCGATGCAATCTTGAAAGCCAAAGTCCCCAAGAGTTCAAACATCGCCACATATTCCTATCGAGCCATAAACCGACTTAGGGAAGCGAGCGGGCAGCTAAGTGGCGAGTTGAGTGAATATCTAAACGAACTCGTCTCAGCCCTTAAAGCCAAATCCCTGGACGAATCGGCGATCAAGGAATCGACCATCGAGGTGGAGAAGGAATCTAGATCCCTGGAAAGAATTCTCTCCCGCATCAGTAATGCCATCTACGTGTACTCATACCCGACCTACTTGAGAGTTGGTACTTCGGAAGATCCGGAACTGTACTGGTTCAAAATCGGGTTCACTGGGACTGAAGTGGGAAATCGCATTTTGTCTCAAGCGAGGCAGACTGCCATGCCGGAAGACCCCGTGATTGTTCGTGTCTACCACAAAGTCGGAATGTCTGCACAGGACCTTGAATCAAAATTTCACCAGACCCTCGATGCTTTCAAACAGCAACGAAGCGCGCACAAAAGTCAAAAGGCAGGCAAAGAGTGGTTCGCGACTGACCTCGAGAGACTAGATGCCATTGCGGGCTTGCTTGAACTAACGATCGAGTCGTAGATCTCTACCGTCTAGGAAAAGGTCCACAAGCCCAATGGAGATTATCTACTCTGCATTCTCCAATTTGAATGGAATATCGACATCAAGTTGGTTAGCCATGGAAGCGACTTTGTAATCAACCTCAATGGCGATGAAATGCTGTCGACCGAATTCAATCTTCCAACCTTCACCCTCAAAACGCAGCGCATCGATATCGGTCGTTCCCTTAGTCTCGCGGACTAGATAAACTCTTTTCTCTCCGGAGTCGAGCTTGCGAACTATTGCCCAGTCAGGATTGTAGTTTCCAATTGGGGTGGGGATTTTGAACCAGTCGGGAAGCTTAATGAAAAGTTCAACGTCATCCCGCTTGTCGAGATCCTCGGCGAAGCGACGTTCAACCCCTGAATCGACGATTACCGAATCATAGATGCTCTTTGTGACGGTGACGATATTGTCATCGTAGGACTCATTGTCCACAAAGCTTGCTAAGTACTTCGAACCTTCACCCACAAGCGGGAAATACTTGATTCCCTTCTTGTGAACAATAGTTTGCGAAAGCGACTGTTGAATTACTCGTTTCACCTGACTTGCAAACTGAGCTGGATTAACGAGAGCCTCTTGAAGCCGACCGCTTTCAGTAATTACCTTCGCTATCGTACTTCTCGATACAGGAAGCTGGCCTTGCAGTTCACCGAGGATGTCATGAACCTTTACTTGGCGTTCAAGTGTGACGTATCTCTCTGCTGACGCAGCACCTGCCTGAATTTCTTGACCTGCGACCATCTCGAGTTCAACCCTCTTTGTGACGATGCGCGGGCGCTTTATTGGTTCTGCTCTACCCAGCCTTTCAAGGCGAAGAGTCGCTTCATCAATCAGGTCCTGGGTATTAAAGTCCAGTTCATAACGCGTCCGAGGCGCAATGTGATCCCAAAGCTCCTTGAAACCAGGGATAGTTTCAAAGTTGTCTTTTAGTTTCACTTCTCGACGTTTTCGGGCGTTGACTATAGCCCCGGCGAAACTCTCGCCAGTTTCTGCCTGCATCTCGCGCTGCAGCCCCGCGGCGTACTTCTCGAATGTCTCTGACGCAACAACGGTTAGTCTGTTCAAGCGATCAATCCGGCAACGCTCGCCATTTGCCATTACCGGCAACCGTAAGCCACGGCCAATTTGCTGCCTCCGCTTTACCTCTGACTGCGTTTCCTGCAGGTT